>NZ_LGQY01000074.1:0-101109 GCF_003116065.1 Azospirillum sp. TSO5
TCTTACCCCGCTGAGCTGCGACCAACGGAATATTTCATGAACCACGATCACGTCGGAGGTGTCGTCACACAACGCTTACCCTCGAAGAGGGGGAGGGATGGGGAGGGGGCAGCCGCCTTGAGAACTCCGCCCCTCACCGCCCCCGCTTGGCCAGAAAAGCCAGCCGTTCCAGCGTGTGGACGTCCTGCTCGTTCTTCAGCAGCGCGCCGCACAGCGGCGGGATCAGCGTGCGGGCGTCCTTGGCGCGCAGGGTCTCGGGATCGACGTCCTCGACCATCAGCAGCTTGATCCAGTCCAACAGCTCGGAGGTCGAGGGCTTCTTCTTCAGCCCCGGAACCTCGCGCAGGTCGTAGAACAGGTTCAGCGCCTCGCGCAGCAGGGCGGATTTCAGGCCGGGGTAATGGACCTCGACGATGCGCTCCATCGTCTCGCGTTCGGGGAAGCGGATGTAGTGGAAGAAGCAGCGGCGCAGAAAGGCGTCCGGCAGCTCCTTCTCGTTGTTGGAGGTGATGATGACGATGGGGCGCTTGGCCGCCTTGATCGTCTGACGGGTTTCGTAGACGTGGAACTCCATACGGTCGAGTTCCAGCAGCAGGTCATTGGGGAACTCGATGTCGGCCTTGTCGATCTCGTCGATCAGCAGGACCGGAGACTCCGGCGCCTCGAAGGCCTCCCACAGCTTGCCGCGGACGATGTAGTTGGCGATGTCGTGGACCTTCGCCTCGCCCAACTGGCTGTCGCGCAGGCGGCTGACCGCGTCGTATTCGTAGAGGCCCTGCTGCGCCTTGGTCGTCGACTTCACATGCCAGGACAAGAGCGGCTTGTTCAGCGCGCGGGCGATCTCCACCGCCAGCACGGTCTTGCCGGTGCCGGGCTCGCCCTTCACCAGAAGCGGCCGCTCCAGCGTGATGGCGGCGTTGACCGCCACCATCAGGTCGTCGGTGGCGACATAGCGGTCGGTTCCGGTGAAGCGCATGGGTGGGCTCCCTCAAGCGAGAAGGTTTCAGTCCACGATAAACAGGGTGGCACCGGTTTCGGTCGAGGACCGATGCGGTTCGTCGCCGAAATCGGACACCTGATAGCTCATGCCGGCGGTCAGGACGAAACGGCGGCCGTCCTTCAGCTCGGTAATCAGTTCGCCGCTGACCACGAACAGCACATGGCCGCGGTCGCACCAATGGTCGGCCAGATAGCCCGGCGTGTATTCGACCAGCCGAACCCGCAGGTCCCCGGCATGGAAGCTGCGCCAAAGCGCCTTGCCGGTTTCGCCCGGATGTTCGGTGACCGGGACAGCGGCCCAGTCGGTCACGGTGAAGGGCAGAGTGGGCAGTTCCATCGCCGGACCTTATGAAGACGGCACGAACAGAAAAACGGCCCCCGGAGCGATCCGGGGGCCGGGTTTCAGTGCGATCAGGAGGCCTTCTTGGCCGCGATCGCCTTTTCGATGGCCTCGACCGCCGCCGGAGCCAGCGAGGCGTCGGGGCCGCCGGCCTGGGCCATGTCCGGCCGGCCGCCGCCACCCTTGCCGCCCAGCGCCTCGGCGCCGACGCGGACCAGATCGACGGCGCTCAAGCTGCCGGTCAGGTCGTCGGTCACGCCGATGACGATCGAGGCTTTACCCTCGTTCGAGGCGATCAGCACGACGACACCGGAGCCGACCTGCTTCTTCAGCTCATCGGCCATCGGCTTCAGGTCCTTGGCCGGCAGGCCTTCGACCACGCGGGCGGCGAACTTCACGCCGGCGACGTCCTTGGCCTCATTGCCGCCATCGGCCTTCGCGCCACCGCCCCCCATCGCTCCACTAAGGGCGACCTGCCGGCGCAGCTCGGCCAACTCGCGCTCCATCTTGCGGCGTTCCTCGACCAGGACCGCCACGCGGGCCGGGACCTCGTCGGGCTTGACCTTCAGGACGCTCGCCGCCTCGGTCAGCAGATGGTCGCGTTCGGACAGCCACGCCTTGGCGCCGGTGCCGGTCAGCGCCTCGATGCGGCGGACACCGGCGGCGACGGCGCCTTCGGAGACGATCTTGAACACGCCGATGTCGCCGGTGCGGCGGACATGGGTGCCGCCGCACAGCTCGATCGAGTAATCGCGGTCCACCTCGCCATGCGGGCCGCCCATGGAGACGACGCGGACCTCGTCGCCGTACTTCTCGCCGAACAGGGCCATGGCGCCCTGGGCGCGGGCCTCGTCCGGGGACATCAGACGAGTGATGACCTCGCTGTTGGCGAGGACGCGGCGGTTCACCTCGTCCTCGATGGCGGCGATGTCGGCGGCGGACAGGCCGGTCGGCTGGCTGATGTCGAAGCGCAGACGCTCCGGCGCCACCAGCGAGCCCTTCTGGGTGACATGGTCGCCCAGGCGATGGCGCAGCGCCTCGTGCAGCAGGTGGGTGGCGGAGTGGTTGGCGCGGATGGCGGCGCGGCGCTCGGTGTCCACGCGCAGTTCGACCACGTCGCCGACGCTCAGGGTGCCCTTGGTGACGGTGCCGACATGCGCCCACACCGCGCCCAGCTTCTTCAACGTGTCGGAAACCGCGACCTCGGCCCCGCCGGCGGAGAAGATCACGCCGGAATCGCCGACCTGACCGCCCGATTCGCCGTAGAAGGGCGTCTGGTTGACCACGACCATCACCTGATCGCCGATGGTGGCGGCCTCGACGCGGGCATCGCCCTTGACGATGGCGGTCACCTTGCCCTCGGCCACTTCGGTGTCGTAGCCGAAGAACTCGGTGGCGCCCAGCTCGTCCTTGATCTCGTACCACAGCTTCTCGGTGCCGACCTCACCCGAGCCGGCCCAGGATTCGCGGGCCTTGCGGCGCTGCTCGTCCATCGCCGCCTTGAAGCCGGCCTCGTCCACCGCCCGGCCCTGGCCGCGCAGCACGTCCTGCGTCAGGTCGAGCGGGAAGCCGTAGGTGTCGTACAGCTTGAAGGCGACGTCGCCGGCCAGCGGCTGGCCTTCGCCCAGATGGCCGACCTCGTCCTCCAGCAGGCGCAGGCCGCGCTCCAGCGTCTGCTTGAAGCGGGTTTCCTCCAGCTTCAGCGTCTCGACGATCAGGGCGCGGGCGCGGCTCAGCTCCGGATAGGCGTCGCCCATCTGCTGGATCAGCGCCGGGACCAGACGGTGCATCAGCGGCTCGCGCGCGCCGATCATGTGGGCGTGGCGCATGGCACGGCGCATGATGCGGCGCAGCACATAACCGCGACCCTCGTTCGACGGCAGCACGCCGTCGGCGATCAGGAAGGAGGTGGAGCGCAGATGGTCGGCGATGACGCGGTGCGACACGGCATGCGCGCCGTCCGGCGAGGTCTTGGTCGCCTCCGCCGACGCCATGATCAGCGCCCGCATCAGGTCGATGTCGTAGTTGTCGTGCTTGCCCTGCAGGACGGCGGCCAGACGCTCCAGCCCCATGCCGGTGTCGATCGACGGCTTGGGCAGCGCCACCAGATTGTCCGGACCCAGCTGTTCATACTGCATGAACACGAGGTTCCAGATCTCGATGAAGCGGTCGCCATCCTCGTCCGGGCTGCCCGGCGGGCCGCCGGCGATCGACGGGCCGTGATCGAAGAAAATCTCGGAGCACGGGCCGCAGGGGCCGGTGTCGCCCATGCGCCAGAAATTGTCGTCGGTCGGGATGCGGATGATGCGGTCGTCCGACAGGCCGGCGACCTTGCGCCAGATCGCCGCCGCATCCTCGTCGGAGGTGTGGACCGTCACCAGCAGCTTGTCGGCCGGCAGACCATATTCCTTGGTGATCAGGTTCCAGGCGAACGCGATGGCGTCGTCCTTGAAATAATCGCCGAAGGAGAAGTTCCCCAGCATCTCGAAGAAGGTGTGGTGCCGCGCGGTGTAGCCGACATTGTCCAGGTCGTTGTGCTTGCCGCCGGCGCGTACGCATTTCTGCGAGGTGACGGCGCGCTTGTACGGCCGCGTCTCGGCACCGGTGAAGACGTTCTTGAACTGGACCATGCCGGCGTTGGTGAACATCAGCGTCGGGTCGTTGCGCGGCACGAGCGGCGACGAATCGACTTTCTGATGGCCCTGCTTGGCGAAGAAATCCAGGAACGTGCGACGGATGTCGTTGGCGGTCTGCATACGGTCAAGGCTCCGGGTGCGCGGCTGCGGCCTTCCATTGGCCGAACCGTGCTTTTAGCGCGAGAATGGCGGCATGTCCACGACGGACGGATTATTACCCTGCGTCACGGCAGACAAAAAGCCCGGCCGACTATTGGGCTTCCGTCTCGGCCCGCGCCTTTTCGATCCGGCGGCCGATGATGATCGCGATTTCGTAGAGCGCGATCAGCGGCAGCGCCAGACTGACCTGGCTGATGACGTCCGGCGGGGTCAGCACCGCGGCGGCGATGAAAGCGCCGACGATGGCATAGCGCCGCTTCGACGCCAGCGCGTCGGTGCTGATGATGCCGACGCGGACCAGCAGCGTCAGCAGGACCGGCAATTGGAAGGCGATGCCGAAGGCGAAGATCAGCGACATCACCAGATGCAGGTATTCGCCGACGCGCGCCTCGAACTCGATGGGCAGGGCGTTGGCGTCGCCGCCGGGATGGAACTCGAATCCCAGGAAGAAGCGCCAGGCCATCGGGAAGATGAAGTAATAGACGATGCCGGCGCCGGTCAGGAACATCACCGGCGTCGCCACCAGGAAGGGCAGGAACGCCTTGCGCTCGTGCTTGTACAGCCCCGGCGCCACGAACATCCAGATCTGTGCGGCGATGATCGGGAAGGAGATGAAGCAGCCGGCCCAGAACGCCACCTTCACGTAGGTGAAGAAGGCTTCGGTCAGGCCGGTGTAGATCATCCGCCGCCCCTGCCCCGCCAGCAGGTCGGCCAGCGGCTGCACCAGGAAGTTATAGATCCTGTCCGACACCGCATAACACAGCAGGAAGGCGATCAGGATTGCACCGATCGACCACATCAGCCGGTTCCGCAGCTCGATCAGGTGATCGATCAGCGGCATCTTGCTGTCTTCGAGTTCGTCCTGCTGCGTTTCGCCGGTCATGGCCCGTCTTTATCTTCAGGTCTGCTTGTCGGTCGGCTGGGCGGAGGCCACGGCATCCGGCCGAGGGGCCGGAGCGGGCTGCGGCACAGGGGCCGGAACCGGTTGCGGCGGTTCGGTGGTAATCGGAGACGGGGCAGCCGACGGGACCACGCTGTCGGTCACCGCCGGAGCGGTGGGCGCCGGAGCGGAGGGCGCCTGCACCTGCGGCAGGTCCGGCTCCGGGGTGCTGCCCTGATGGCCGTTCAGCCCGACATCGAAGCTCTTGGGATCGAAGGCCTTGCCCACCTCTCCCTTCGGATCGATGGTGTCTTCCATCATCTTCTTGATGTTCAGGTCGCGGGTCTTCAGCGCTTCCTTGCGAAGCTCGTCCAACTCGGTTTCCCGCATCATGTCGTCGATGTGGGTCTGGAATTCGCGCGCGACGCCTCTGGCCTTACGCACCCATTTGCCGAGCGTGAAGATCGCCTTCGGCAGATCCTTGGGTCCGATGACCACAAGGGCGATCACGGCGATCACCATCAGTTCGGACCAAGCGATGTCGAACATGTTCTTCCGGCTTCACGAATGCGGTGGGCAGGGTCGGCGCGCGGCGTTCCGAATGGGCGCCCGCGCGCCCGCCGGTCAGCTGCGGACCGCCTCGTCCTTCTTGGCCGCGGTTTCGGCCGTGTTGGCCGGCTGGTTCGGGATGGTCTTGGCGTTGCTGCCCGGGGCTGCATCGTCGCTGTCGTCCTGCAGGCCAGCCTTGAAGGACTTCACGCCCTTGGCGAGGTCGCCCATCACCTTCGGCAGCTTACCGGCGCCGAACAGCAGAAGAACGATCAGAAGAACGATGATCCAGTGCCAGATGCTGAAAGAACCCATGGCGCGCCTATCACGTTTGAACGGCCTTAGCGGCGGGGCGGCACTATGGCAGAAAGGCCGTAGGGCCGCAACGTTCGCCCCACCATCCTTAAACGGTTGTCATTGAGCTTTCACGGGAATTCGCGCGGCAGCCCCCTAAAAACGCGGTCCCGCCCGGAAGTCACGCATCGCCGTCGGTCCCCAGCGCGCTGTCGTCACCCGCCGTCCCCAACCCGAGCAGCACCGGGCGGCTGTCCAGCAGGCCGGCGGCGCGCAGGTCGTCGACGCTGGGCAGGTCGCGCAGGCTTTCCAGCCCGAAATGATCGAGGAAATGGTCGGTGGTGATCCAGGTCAGCGGCCGGCCCGGCGTCTCCCGCCGCTTGCCCGGCCGGATCCAGCCATGTTCCATCAGCAGGTCCAGCGTGCCCTTGCTGGTGGCGACGCCACGGATCGATTCGATCTCGGCCCTGGTCACCGGCTGGTGATAGGCGATGATCGCCAGCGTTTCGATGGCGGCGCGCGAGAGCTTGCGCGACACTTCCTCCTCCCGCCGCAGCTCCGGCGCCAGATCGACCGCGGTGCGGAAGGCCCAGCCGCCGCCGGTGCGCACCAGATTGACGCCGCGCGGGGCGTAATGGGCACGCAGTTCCTCCAGCAGCGGGCCGACCTCCGTCCCGATCCGTCCGGCCAGCGTCTCCTCGTCCAAAGGCTCGGCCGAGGCGAACAGCAGCGCCTCCAACAGGCGCAGCCTGCCGATGCGGGCCTCCGCCTCGTGGGCGTCGGTGACTTCCTTAATCATGGGACTGTGCTTCTTCCGAATTGTCGCCGCCCTGGGAATCGCCGGAGCGTCCGCGGACATAGAGCGGGGCGAAAGCGCCCTCCTGGCGCAGTTCCACCCGGCCGGCCTTCGCCAGCTCCAGCGTCGCCGCGAAATGGGCAGCCAGGGCGGAGCGGGTCAGCAGCCCGCCGCCCTCCCCGCCCGGCAGGAAACTCGCCAGCGTCGCCCAGTCCGGCATGCGGCCCAGCAGCGACGACAGGCGCTGCACCGCCTCCTCCATCGAATAAAGGCGGACCGGGGCGATGTGCAGGACCGAGGAGTCCTTGCGGGCGCGCTGCTGGCCATAGGCGCGCAGCAGGTCGAACAGCGTGACCTCGTAGACCGACTTGCGCTGCAGGTCCAAATCCTCCGGCGCGCCGCGCGGGTGGACGTCGATGCCCAGGCGCGGGCGGGCGAACAGCTTTTCGGCCACGCCCTTCATCGCCTCCAGCCGCTGGAGCTGGAAGGCGAGCGCCGCCGCCATATCCTCACCGGACGGCTCCTCCCCCTCCGGTTCGGGCAGCAGCAGGCGCGACTTCAAGTAGGCCAGCCACGCCGCCATCACCAGATAGTCGGCCGCCAGCTCCAGCCGCACCTTCCGCGCCTCCGCCACGAAGGCGAGATATTGGTCGGCCAGTTCCAGGATGGAGATGCGCGTCAGGTCGACCTTCTGGTCACGCCCCAACGCCAGCAGCATGTCGAGCGGTCCCTCGAAGCCGTCCAGCACCAGCAGAAGCTGCTCGGACGGCGACGCCTCCGCGGCAGCGGGGGCGTCGCCCACACGCCCGGCCACCAGATCGGCCACCAGATCAGCCATATGATCGCTTTCAGTCGTTGCCGGTCAGGATGCGGATGAAGTCGATCACCGCATCCACGGGCGGGCCCAGCACCCAATGCATGACGCTGAGATCCATGCCGATCTGCCGCCCCAGCATCGGCAGCAGGAAGAAGGCCGCCATCAGGATCAGCAGCCCGAAGCGCTCCAGCTTCGCCAGCGGCACCGCCAGAAAATCCGGCAGGATGCCGACCGCGACCCGTCCGCCGTCCAGCGGCGGCAGCGGGATCAGATTGAAGACCATCAGGATGACGTTGACCAGCACCGACACCTCGGCGGCGGAGCGGATCCACAGTTCGATATAGCTGTTTTCCGGATTGACCAGCCGCCAGAGCACCGCCGACGCCACCGCCAGCAGGAAGTTGGTCCCCGGACCGGCAAGCGCCACCCACACCATGTCGCGGCGTGGATGGTCCAGCCGGGCGAAATTGACCGGCACCGGCTTGGCCCAGCCGAAGACGAATCCGGTGGTGAAATACATCAGCGCCGGCAGCAGGATCGTCCCGAACGGGTCGATGTGGCGGATCGGATTGAAGGTGACGCGCCCCAGCCGATAGGCGGTGTCGTCGCCCAGCCTCCAGGCGACGAAGCCGTGCGCCGCCTCGTGCATGGTGATGGCGAGGATGGCCGGCAGGGCCACGGCCGTCACCTGGAAGATCCATTCCTCCATCGTCCGCTCCCGTCCGTCAGGCTTGGGCCGTGCCGAGAAGCTCGGCCAGCCGGGTCGTCAATGCCGCGATGTCCGCCGGTTCCGGCGCGTGACGCATCGCCTCCGCCCGCGCCCAGCGCTCGGCCGCCGCGCCGCTCAGCGCCGGCACGGCGTCGATCAGAGACCGCATCTCGGCCAGATCGCCGTTGCAGTGGAGCACGACATCCATGCCGGCCGCCAGCACCGCTTCCGCCCGCGACTTCGGGTCGCCCTGCAGCGCGTTCATCGACAGATCGTCGCTGAACAGCAGGCCACCGAAGCCGATCGACGGCCCCCGCACCACCTCGCGCACCACGATGGCGGAGGTGCTGGCCGGCGCCGTCGGGTCGATGGCCTTCAGCACCACATGCGCCACCATCGCCAGCGGCAGGTCGGCCAGCGCGCGGAAGGGGGCGAAGTCGGTGGCTTCCAGCGTCGCGCGATCGGCCTCCACCACCGGCAGCTCGGCATGGCTGTCGGCGAAGGCGCGTCCGTGGCCGGGGATATGCTTGACCACCGGCAGCACGCCGCCGGCCAGCAGCCCGTCGGCGGTGGCGCGGGCGAGATCGATCACCAGGGCGGGATCGCGCGAGAAGGCGCGGTCGCCGATGATGTCGTGCGCGCCCTCGACCGGAACGTCGCAAACCGGGGCGCAATCGACCGTGATGCCGACCTCCGCCAGCATATGGGCGAGCAGCCGGCCGTTGATCCAAGCGGCCTCATGGGCGGCCTCACGCCCGGCCGCGGCGTCGCTTTCGGCGAGCGCGCCGAACACGCCCATCGGCGGGTGGGCCGGCCAATGCGGTGGGCGCATCCGCGCGACCCGGCCGCCCTCTTGGTCGATCAGCACCGGGGCGTCCGGCCGACGGACGCTGGCGCGCAGATCGTCCACCAGCCGGCGCATCTGGTCGCGGCTGTCGCAGTTGCGGCGGAACAGGATGAAGCCGAGCGGATCGGCGTCGCGGAAGAAGGCGGCCTCGTCGGGCGTCACCTCCAGCCCGGCGCAGCCGAAGACGACCGCGCGCGGACGGGCAACCGGGGTGGCGGGGTCCACTAGGTTACGACCCACCGAATCAGGGACGGACAACCACACACCCCACATTCTGTGCGCGCAGCTGGGCGCAGACGGACTTGGCCCGCGCCTCATCGGCGCCGGCGCCCTGCACCCGGTAGAAGACGCCCTTCGGACCGAGATCGACCTTGGCGACATGCATGGACAGGCCGCCAAGCGCATCGGAATGGCGCCCGGCCAGACGGCGCCATTCGGCCGCGGCCTCGCCTTCGCTGCGCACCGACGCCAGCTGGACCCGCCAGCCGCCGCTGCCGCCGACAACAGCGGGCGTGGGGGCGGGCATGGCGGCGGGCGCAGCCTTCGCCGGCTGAGGCGCCGCCTTGGCCGGGGCGGCCGGCAGCGAGGCGGCCTCCAGCTTGGCGATCAGCTGTCCCATCGACGGAGCGGCAGTCTGCTGGACCGGCGGCGGAGCGGGGGGCTTCGCCGTAGAGGCCTGCTGCTGGACAACCGGCTTAGAGGGAGCGGCGGGCGGCTGCTGCGGCTTGGCGACCACGCTGGGCGGCGCCTGGGTGGCTTGGGTCTGAACCGGCGGCGCGGCGGCCGGGTCCGTGGCGGACAGGCCGGGTGCCGGCTCCGGGGCGGTCAGCGGGGCGACAGCCGCGACCGCCGCGGCGACGCTGTCGCGCGGCACGGTGGCGGTGGCGCCCGGCGGCAGCTGGGCCACCGACGGGACCGACGGCAGCGGCACCACGGCCGGCATCTGCGGCGTCACCACCGGGCGCGGCAGCGGCACCTCCGGCGGCGGCAGCAGCCGTTCCACCTGATTGCCGCGCCCGCCGTCATGGTCGCGTAGCCGCTCATAGGCCAGGATGTCCTGGTGCGGCACCTCCATCCCGCCCGGCTGGTCGGGACGCGACTTGGGCGGGGTGGGATCAGCGGCCAGCAGCGGCGGGCCGTCGCCGGACAGCCGGTCATGCCCGCGGAGCCCGACGACCGCCGCACCGGCGAAGGCAACGACGCCGACCACGGCGAAGCCGAGCGCCAGCAGCCCGCGCTTGTTCGCGGACTGTCGGGGCGGCATCCCATAGGGATTGGCCGCGTAGTTGACGTCGCCGTCGTACCTCATGAACGCAGTTCCTCCACCGGTTCGACACCCATCACCTTCAGACCCGACGCGATGACCGTCGCCACCGCGGCGATCAGCGCCAGACGGGCGGTCGTTAGCTCCGCATCGCCCTCGATCAGGAAGCGCAGCGAGGCATCGTCGCGGCCCCGGTTCCACAGAGCGTGGAAGTCGCTCGCGAGATCGTAGAGGAAGAAGGCGATGCGGTGCGGCTCATGCGCCTCCGCCGCCGCCTCGACCACGCGCGGCCAGGTGGCCATGCGCTTGGCGAGCGCCATCTCCTCCTCCGCATCCAGCCGGGCGAGGTTGGCGGCGGAGGCGAGCGAGGCCGGCATCTGGTCAAGCTGCGGCAGCGCCGTCGCGGCATGGCGCAGGACCGAGCGGCAGCGGGCGTGGGCGTACTGCACGTAGAAGACCGGGTTGTCCTTCGACTGCTCCGTCACCTTGGCGAAGTCGAAATCCAGCGTCTGGTCGTTGCGGCGGGTCAGCATGATGAAGCGGACCACGTCCTTGCCGACCTGATCGATCACGTCGCGCAGCGTCACGAAGGTGCCGGCGCGCTTGGACATCTTCACCGGCTGGCCGTTCTGCATCAGATGGACCAGCTGGCAGAGCTTCACGTCCAGCAACGCCTTGCCCTCAGTCACCGCGGTGGTCGCCGACTGCATGCGCTTGACGTAGCCGCCATGGTCGGCGCCCCACACGTCGATCAGGCTGCCGAACCCGCGCTTGTACTTGTCGAAGTGATAGGCGATGTCGTTCGAGAAATAGGTGAAGGAGCCGTCCGACTTCTTCAGCGGCCGGTCGACGTCGTCGCCGAAATCGGTGGACTTGAACAGGGTCTGCGGGCGCGGCTCCCAATCGTCGGGCTTCTTGCCCTTCGGCGGCTCCAGCACGCCGGTGTAGATCAGGCCGCGTTCCTCCAGCGCCGTCAGCGCCTTGTCGACCGCACCGGCGGTGACCAGCGCGCGCTCGCTGCTGTAGACGTCCATGGTGACGCCGAGGACGCCGAGATCCTCCTTGATCCAGCCCATGATCATGGAAATCGCGAAGTCGCGGCAGGCCGGCAGCCATTCGGACTCGTCGGTGCCGACCCAGCGGTTGCCGTCGCGCTCGGCCAGGGCCTGCCCGACCTCCTTCAGATATTCGCCGGGATAGAGGCCGGCCGGAATCTCGCCCACCTCCTCGCCCAGCGCCTCGCGGTAGCGGATGAAGGTGGACCGCCCCAGCACATCGACCTGGGCGCCAGCATCGTTGATGTAATATTCCCGGCTGACGGCGTAGCCGGCCTTTTCCAACAGCGAGGCCAGCGCGTCGCCGAACACGGCGCCGCGGCCATGGGCGGCATGCAGCGGGCCGGTCGGGTTGGCCGACACATACTCCACATTGACCGGCGTCTTGCCGCCCAACTCGCTGTCGCCATAAGCAGTGCCGGCGGTCAGCACGTCGCGGATGCGATCACGCCAGACGTCCGGGGTCAGGCGCAGGTTGACGAAGCCCGGACCGGCGATCTCGACCGACGCCACGTCGGCGCGGCTCTTCAGCTTGGCGACCAGCAGTTCCGCCAGGGCGCGCGGCGCCATCTTCGCCGGCTTCGCCAGGATCATCGCGGCGTTCGTGGACAGGTCGCCATGCGAGGCATCGCGCGGCGGCTCGACCGTCAGACGGCTGCTGTCCAGCCCGGCGGGGATGGCACCCTCCGCGGCCAGCTCTTCCAGCAGCTTGCGAATATCGGTCTCGAAGGCCTTGAAAATATTCATCGTCTCAGGTCGTCTTTTCAGGAGGTCACAGGAGCCTCGCGGCTCAGGTCTTCACGCGTCAGGTTTTTACATGCAGGTCGAACAGCCGGTCATGTTCGGCCAGCGCGTAGCGGTCGGTCATGCCGGCGATATAGTCGGCCACATGGCGGGCACGCACCGCAAGGTCGGCGTCGCCGCCTGCCTTGGCGATGTCGCGCTGCCATTCGGTCGGCAGGGTGTTGGGCTCGTCCATGAACAGTTCGAACAGGGCGCGCACCACGCGCTTGCACTTGCTCATCTCGCGGTTGACGCGATAATGCCGGTACATGCGCTGGCGCAGGAAGGCGCGCAACGGCCGCTGCGCCTCCAGCATCCCGTCGGAGAAGCTGACCATCGCCAGCGGCAGGGCGCGCAGCTCGGCCGCGCTTCCCGGCTTGTGCTCCGCCAGCCGCCGCCGCGTCTCGGTCACCAGATCGACGACCATGGCGTTGATCATCCGCCGCACCGTCTCATGGATCAGGCGCGAGCGCTCCAGCCCCGGATAGCGGTCACAGACCTCGCGGATGATCGGGCCGACCAGCGGCAGTTCCGCCACCTCCTCGACCGTGAACAGGCCGGCGCGCAGGCCGTCGTCAATGTCGTGGTTGTTGTAGGCGATGTCGTCGGCCAGCGCCGCCACCTGCGCCTCGGCCCCCGGATTGGTGTGCAGCTCCAGATCCCACTCGCCCTGGAAGGCGGCGATCGTCGTCGGCAGCCGCTGTCCGGGCAGCAGCGGCAGCAGCGGGCCGTTGTGCTTGACCACGCCCTCCACCGCTTCCCAGGTCAGGTTCAGCCCATCGAACTCGGCATAGCGCCGTTCCAGCCGCGTCAGGATGCGCAAGGTCTGGTCGTTGTGGGCAAAGCCGCCGAACGGCTCCATGCAGGCGTTCAGCGCGTCTTCGCCGGCATGGCCGAAGGGGGTGTGACCAAGGTCGTGGGCCAGCGCCACCGCCTCCGCCAGATCCTCGTTCAGGCCGAGCGTGCGGCTGATGGAGCGCGCGATCTGCGCAACCTCCAGGCTGTGGGTCAGCCGGGTGCGGTAATAGTCACCCTCGTGATAGACGAAGACCTGCGTCTTGTGCTTCAGCCGGCGGAAGGCCCCGGAATGCACGATGCGGTCGCGGTCGCGCTGAAAGCACGAGCGCGTCGGGCTTTCCGGCTCCGCCACCAGCCGCCCGCGCGTGTCCGCCGGGTTGCAGGCAAAGGGAGCCAGCCGATCGTGGGAACAGTCCGCCGTCATGGGGCGGACACTACCGGCGGGAAAACGCAGGCGCAACGGCGAAGGCGTGCTATGCCCCGCCCCCCGGCGCTGCCGACGGACAAGCGTGCCAGAAGCGCAACGGTTTGGCGCAAGGGTGCCCATACTTTGACGAAGCCCCCGATCCCCCTTACATTTGTCGCAACTCCCGCACCGCACCAGAGGGGCCATCCCATGCCCGACACCGCACTGCCCACCGAAACCCGCGTCCTCGGCGTCAGCGAAAGCGCCGCCAAGCGTGTCGCCTTCCTGATCGAGCAGGAGGGCAATCCCAAGCTGATGCTGCGCCTGACCGTCTCCGGCGGCGGCTGCTCCGGCTTCCAGTACGGCTTCACCTTCGACGAAACCGCGACCGACGAGGACCATGTCTTCGAGAAGGACGGCACGAAGGTGGTCACCGACGACGCCTCGCTCGATCTGCTGGCCGGCGCGACGCTGGATTATGTCGAGGACCTGATGGGTGCCGCTTTCCAGATCAAGAACCCGAACGCCACCGCGTCCTGCGGCTGCGGCAATTCCTTCGCGGTCTAAGGCCGCGGTCTGACCGCCCAAAACCAAGAAAAGAAGGCAGGCCTGTTTCGTGAAGATCGCCACCTGGAACGTCAACTCGGCGAAGGCCCGCCTTCCGCTGATCACCGACTGGCTGCGCGCGGCGTCCCCGGACGTCGTGCTCTTCCAGGAAATCAAATGCGAGACCGCCGCCTTCCCGCGTGCGGCGTTCGAGGATCTCGGCTATCACGTCAATGCCGTCGGGCAGAAGGCCTACAATGGCGTGGCATTGCTGTCGAAGACCCCGGCGGAGGACGTGCTGACCCGCCTGCCCGGTGAGCCTGAGGACGAACAGGCCCGCTATGTCGAGGCCACCGTGTCGGGCGTGCGCATCGCCTCGCTCTATCTGCCCAACGGCAACCCGGTGCCGGGCGAGAAATTCGCCTACAAGCTGCGCTGGATGGACCGGCTGTACGACCATGCCTGGACCCTGCTGGCGCAGGAAATCCCGGTGGTGCTAGGCGGCGATTACAACATCATCCCGGAGGCGCGCGACGTCTTCTCGCCGCAGGCCTTCGCCGGCGACGCGCTGTTCCGCCCGGAATCGCGCGCCAAGTTCCGCGCCCTGCTGAATCTCGGCCTGACCGAGGCGTACCGCGCCCTGCATGACGACGACCGCGCCTATACCTTCTGGGATTATCAGGCCGGCAGTTGGCCGCGCGACAACGGCCTGCGCATCGACCATTTCCTGCTGTCGCCGCAGGCCGCCGACCGTCTGGCCGGCTGCACCATCGACCGCGGCCCGCGCGGCCTGGAAAAGGCCTCCGACCACACCCCGGTCATCCTGGACCTGCGCGACGCCTGACCGCGGCTGTGGAATCCGCGTGACAAAAAGCATTTTGTTAAAACTTTCGCTTCTAGGATGACTGCGCGCCCCGGACGACAACCGGGCGGGCGCGGTCATCGGGGGAGCGACGGGCGGGCATGGCGTGGGGGGGCGACAACGGCCGGGAACGGGTGAAGTCTCTGCTGGCGGCATTGGAACGTCAGGCGACCGAGGCCTCCCAGCTTGCCGAGCGCGCCCAGCGCGACATGGGCGACGACCGCTTCGCCTCCTTCCTCGACTTCCGCCGCAAGGTCGAGGAAATCCGCGCCCTCTTCGCCCTGACCGAGGAGCATCTGCACGGCGTGGACGAGTCGCGTCTCAGCGATCTGCGTGCCGAGTTCGAGCGGATGGATCTGCTGCTGACCCGCATGCTGGTGCGGGCGATGCGCAATTACTTCTCCGGCATGCGCGAGGATCAGGTCCTGCCCATCGGCGCCCGCGAGTTGTTCGAGCCCGAACTGCGCAGCATCGACCAGACCCGCACCCGCCTGCTGAGCCCCCGCTATGCCGACCGCGTGGCGCCGGAGATTCTGGACGATCTGGACGCCACGGCGGAATTGATCCGCAAGACCATCGCCCGCGCTCCCAGCCTACCCGACTTCTCCGACAGCCCAAGCCCGCCCAAACCGACCCGCCGCCTGCGCACCCTGGGCCGCCCGATCCGGAATTGAGGAGCAAATCGCAACAGCCTTCGCGCGACACTTGACCCACCGCGACGCATTCGCTACTCCCGTGGGCCGAAGGAAGAGTGGCCGAGTGGTTTAAGGCAACGGTCTTGAAAACCGTCGTAGGTGTGAGCCTACCGTGGGTTCGAATCCCACCTCTTCCGCCATGACAGCCGAAAAAAGAGCGGCTCTGGCCCAGTGCTTTACTTTTAAAGCAAACTCATCTGCTGTATACGATCCAAACGAATCACCCCATTAATAAGCCAACGGTCTGGGTAAACAGAATGCGTCCCCATGGCCAGGAGCATGCCTTTATGAGGGTATTCTTCACCAAATGTCTTTTCCATCATTTCAAGAGCAGGTTTCTCCCCATACTCTCTTGACCATCGAAAAAAAGTTGCTTCAATTTCCCAATCTTGACAGGTTCCTTCACGGTCTCCATCATCAGTCTTATATCGGTATTTGAATCGGTAAGGGCAAGGTTCGTATGGGATCAATTTCTTGCTATTAAACATGTCCCTCTGAGCCCGCAGACTTTCAAATTTTGCCTTTTCTGCTAGCAACTCATCAGGATTCTTCTTCTGGTATCGGAAGTCGCGAACTTCAACTCTTAAGAGAGCAAGACTGCGACCCGCCTGCCGCTCGCGGTCTAAACTGGTAACGATTGCTCTATCCAGGAAGCTTTGCCGTTCCGACTGCTTCAAGCTACCAACAATGGACAGAGTATCTTGATCAACTCTACGTGACTCTAAACGACGGTCATCATTTGGAAGCCGCCAACGGAAGTGAATTCGATCCCAACGCGAAAACTTTTTACCTTCATCTAAATACCTAAAAGAAACTGGATAAAGCCTCAGCCACTTTCCATATATATCCAAAGCCGCGCAACAAACTGTCTCGCCATGCTTGAGGCCTACCTGTGGCGCGGCTTTGATTAAAACAATCGCTTCTGCTTCCCCTGACTTTAAATCACTTTCGACCATTAGCCGTCCCCAAAAATGGGCTCGGCTGCTATTTTCCCTGTGGCACTCCAATGTGCCTCAAGGTGAATGCCCCGAGCCTTTTCATCTCACCCGCCACAATGTTACGGTGGCAGAAACGGTGATCCCGCTCGTAGCATAGTAGGCAAGAGACGCTATCGCTTGCAATCTTGATCGCTTCACTTAGCGCACTCTGCGCGCCAAGCGTGCTGAGGTGCGTTGAAAAGATAGTATGAAACTGTTCGTAACGACCGGCTCTCGCCGCCTCCCGCCCCTCTTTTGGGTCTCCGAGGGGACGCAGGTGTACATATGCCAGCCCTTGATCCACGCAATGTTGCGACAATGAGGACTTAGAAAAACCGCGACGACGCGACACAGGGACATCGCGAATATCAATGACCGTCTGGACGCCAACCTTAAGCAAGGTAGCTATGAAGTCATCTACGACCGCACCCTCATAGCCGATCGTAAACAATGTGTTAGCCGTCACTTGCCCCACCATATTGGCCTGATGCACTTCGCGGTCATTTCTGCGCAAACGCGCATGATGCCGATGCTAGAAATTTGCCGATATAGCTTTTTAGAACAGATTGGGAGTTCGAGGGAATCGTTTTCCGCCTGTGGATCGACATGCCATAGAAAGTGTCGAAAGCCTGTAGGATAGGAACTTCAGAAAACGCCAACGGCGCAGACGTGTCCGACGCGGTGCATTCCCGCCGCCCCCCAAACCGCATACAATCATATGACCCCCGCCCTTTTGCGCCTTCCCGATTGCTCTGCTAGCGTCCCATCCGGAGAATGGGAGGGGCGCGGACCATGGGACTCATCAGCTTTCTGAAAAAGACCGCCGCCGGTCATACCGACCGGCAGAAGCAGGCTCGGTACGACCGTGCGAACGCGCGGGCCAACGAGTACATGGAGGTGGCGCAGTGGTATGCCGAGGAAGGCGACGGCAACCCGCGCATCCTGCAGAATTATCAGGAACTTTCGGCTCTGCCCTTCCGCCAGGGACATGCGGCGACGCTGGTCGGCTACCGCAACGACATCACGCGCAAGCTGGGCCACGCCGCCCACATCGGCACCCGGCAGAACCCGTGGATCGCCGCCTTCCTGCGGCCGGACGACGGCACCGTCTATTGCGCCTATGTGCTGCTGCGCGACGACAACCAGCAGTTCGCGCTGATGAAGGCCTACTGGTTCCTGTCCGGCAACGAGACGGAGGCCGGATACAAGCGCCCCGTCTTCGGCGTCCTCTGATCCACCCAGCAGGAAAGTCGCGCACATGCCGAACATCGCCGATCTGGTCGCGAATCCGGAAAGCTTCCTCAAGAACAACCTGATCTGGATCCAGTATCAGGCCTACCAGCCCAACTACCGCGTCGGCGGCGTCAAGAGCTTCAGCCTCAGCGACGACGGCATGAACTGCACCCGCAAGGGCACCGGCATCGTCTCGCAGTTTACGACCAAGAACGCCAAGGTCTGGTCGGTGCGCTACGACCAGGGCAACCAGCCGGACAGCTGGAACGCCTATTGGTTGCCCTATGATCAGGATTTCAAGCATCTCGTCGTTCTGGACGACGAGGCCGACGTGATGTTCACGCCGACGATGGACGGCTGTTCCTTCGGCTTCAGCGACCATGGCGGCGGCACCTATTCCGCCTCCCATGGCAATCTGCAGACCGCCCAGGGACGGATCGACGAGGCCGGGCTGCGCCAGGGCATGCGCATGCACGCCACCACCCTGCACAAGTCGCAATACATGAACGTGCCGGGCACCGACGGGGTCAAGGTCACGCTGGTCGGGGTGCGCAACGGCAAGAAATGGCGCTTCTTCTATCAGCAATACATCGACCAGATGGGTGCCTTCACCCTGCTGAAGGTCGCCCAGGTCAAGAGGTAGAGCATTCCAGGGGCGCGCGCCGCGCCCCTCCCCCATTCCCACTCAAGACAGCCAGTCCCCGCCTTGCTACAGTCCTTGTCCCTCGGACCTGTCCCGACCGGCTTGATCCGCAAGACAGACACAGACCAGAGACAAGGCACATGGACAAAGGCACGCCGAAGGCCATCCGGCTTCAGGACTATCGCCCGCCGGCGCATCTGATCGACACGGTCGACCTGTTCGTCGACCTGGGCGAGGATGTCACCACCGTCCGCGCGGTGCTCGCGATCCGCCGCAACCCGGCCCGCCCCGATGCCGCGACGGAGCCGCTGTCGCTCGACGGGCAGAGGCTGGATCTGGTGTCGGTGGCGCTGGACGGCAGGACTCTGGGGCCGGACGAATTCACCGTCACCCCCGATCACCTGATCGTGCTGGAGGTGCCGGACAGCTACACCCTGGAAACCATCGTCCGCATCAAGCCGCAGGAGAACACGGCGCTGGAAGGGCTCTACAAGTCCTCCGGCAACTTCTGCACGCAATGCGAGGCGGAAGGCTTCCGCAAGATCACCTACTTCATGGACCGCCCGGACGTGATGGCGCGCTACAGCACCACCATCACCGCGGACAAGGCGCGCTATCCGGTGCTGCTGTCCAACGGCAATCTGGCCGCGTCGGGCGATTCGGAAGACGGCCGCCACTGGGCGCGCTGGGAGGACCCCTTCCCCAAGCCCTGCTACCTGTTCGCGCTGGTCGCCGGCAAGCTCGTCCATGGCGAGGACCATTTCCGCACCGCGTCCGGCCGCGACGTGACGTTGCGCATCTATGTGGAGCCGGGGAACGAGGACAAGATCGACCACGCCATGCGCTCGCTCATCAAGTCGATGCGCTGGGATGAGGAGGTCTATGGTCTGGAATACGACCTCGACATCTTCAACATCGTCGCGGTCGGCGATTTCAACATGGGGGCGATGGAAAACAAGTCGCTCAACGTCTTCAACACCAAATACATCCTGGCCAAGCCGGAGACCGCGACCGATACCGATTTCCTCAACATCGAGGCGGTGGTCGCGCACGAGTATTTCCACAACTGGACCGGCAACCGCGTCACCTGCCGCGACTGGTTCCAGCTGTCGCTGAAGGAAGGGCTGACCGTCTTCCGCGACCAGGAATTCTCGTCCGACATGCATTCCCGCGCGGTGAAGCGCATCGCCGACGTCCAGGGGCTGCGCACCGTGCAGTTCCAGGAGGATGCCGGCGCCATGGCCCATCCGGTGCGCCCGGACAGCTATGTCGAGATCAACAACTTCTACACCCCCACCGTCTACAACAAGGGTGCGGAAGTCATCCGCATGATCCACACCCTGCTGGGACCGGAGAAGTACCGCAAGGGCACCGACCTTTACTTCCAGCGTCATGACGGGCAGGCAGTCACCTGCGATGATTTCGTCGCCGCCATGGCCGATGCCAGCGGCGTCGACCTGACCCAGTTCCAGCTGTGGTACCGCCAGTCCGGCACGCCGGAACTGGACATCGCCGGCAGCCATGATTCGGCGGCCAAGACCTACACCCTGACGGTGAAGCAGACGGTGCCGCCGACGCCGGGCCAGCCGACCAAGCAGCCGATGCACATCCCGCTGGTGGTCGGATTGCTCGGCCCCGACGGGCAGGACCTGCCGCTGCGCCTGGACGGTGAGGACGCCGCCGCCGGCACCAGCCGCATCCTGCATGTGACGGCGGAAAACCAGAGCTTCACCTTCCGCGACGTCCCGGCCCGGCCGGTGCCGTCGCTGCTGCGCGGCTTCTCCGCCCCGGTGAAGCTGAAGACCGACCTGACCGACGCCGACCTCACCTTCCTGATGGCGCATGACAGCGACGCCTTCAACCGGTGGGAGGCCGGCCAGATTCTCGGTACTCGCATCCTGCTGAACCTCGTCGCCGACCAGCAGGCCGGGCGCGATCTGGTGCTGCCGGAGGGCTATGCCGACGCCTTCGCCAAGATCCTGGACGATGCGCAGCGCGACCCGGCCTTCGCCGCCCAGGCGCTGGTGCTGCCGACAGAGGCCTATCTCGGCACCCAGATGCCGGTGGTCGATCCCGACGCCATCCACGCGGTGCGGGAATTCGCCCGCAAGACGCTGGCCGGGCGCCTGCGGGCCAAGTTCCTCGACCTCTACCGCCGCAACAGCAGCCAGGAGCCCTTCTCGGTCGATGCCGAGGCCATCGGCAAGCGGGCGCTGAAGAACCTGTGCCTCGCCTATCTGATGGCGCTGGAGGACGCAGAGGCGCTGGATCTTTGCCTGACCCAGTATCGTACCGCCCAGGGCATGACCGACGAGATCGCGGCGCTGCAGTTCCTGTCCAACGCCGCCTCGCCGGAAGGAGAGAAGACGCTTGCCGACTTCTACGAGCGCTGGAAAGGCGAGGCGCTGGTGGTCGACAAGTGGTTCAGCGTGCAGGCGATGTCGCACCGCGCCGACACGCAGGCCCGCGTCACCGCCCTGCTCGGCCATCCGGCCTTCGAGATCCGGAACCCGAACAAGGTGTATGCGCTGATCGGCGGCTTCGCCAACGGCAACCCGGTCCGCTTCCATGACGCCAGCGGCGCCGGCTATCGCTTCCTGGCCGATCAGGTCCTGCGTCTGGACCCGATGAACCCACAGGTTGCAGCCCGGCTGATGGGACCCTTCTCCCGTCTGCGGCGCTATGACGCGGCCCGCCAAGGGCTGATGAAGGCCGAGTTGCAGCGGATCGTCGCCACGCCGGGCCTGTCGCCCGACGTCTACGAGGTCGCCAGCAAAAGCCTGGAGGCTGCCGGCTGAGACTCGGGACCAAAGGACCAGGCGCATAAGCAAAAGGGCCGGTGGCATCGCCACCGGCCCTTTCGCCGTCCGTGATCACTTCGCCGTAATCCCCCTGCCGCCGGGCGGGGGGATACGGTCTTACTTCTGCTCGGACAGGAAGGCGATCAGGTCGGCGCGCTTGGCGTCGTCCTTCAGGCCGGCGAAGGCCATCGTGCCGCCCGGGACGATTTCCTTCGGCGCCTTGATGTAGGCGTCCAGGTTCTCCGGGGTCCAGACATGGCCGGCGGCGCCCTTTTCCTTCATCGGGGCCGAGTACTTGAAGCCCTCGATCGACGCGGCCGGACGGCCGACGACGCCGAACAGCGACGGACCGACCTTGTTCTTGCCCTGCTCGGCGGTGTGGCAGGCCATGCAGACCTTGAAGACATCCTTGCCGGCGGCGGCGTCGGCCGCCTGGGCGGCACCGGCACCCATCACGACCGCGGCGATGGCGGCAACGCCCATCAACAGCTTCTTCATTCTTCGGCTTCCCTTCCGATGGATCCACCGGCCGACGGCGCCGGCCGGAATCGCGCGGCAGCATACACATTCCGTAAGGGGGTCAAACCCCCTTTGATGCCGCCGTACGACCAATGAACAATTTGCCGCGCTAATTCATCCAGGCAAGCGCCGCGAACAGAACCACAATCACAAGAAGTGCCGCCCACGGCACGTAGAAATTGCCGGCTCCGCCCCCCTTGCCACGGCCGACCGGCAGCGGCAGCGGGATCTCCGGCGGCGGTTCCACCATGCGGGTGGCGGGCTTAGCCGCGGGCTCTGAATAGACCGCAGGCCGGGTGGCGGCAGGCTGGGAGGCTGGCTGGGGCGCGGCGGCGGCGCCGGCCGCTTCGCCCGCCACCGGTTCCACCGCGGGGGCTGTCTCCACAGGTGCCGGACCGACGATCCGGGTGAAGCGGGCGAAGAACTCCTCCGCCATCTTGCGGGCGGTGGCGTCGACCAGCCGGGAGCCGATCTGCGCCAGCTTGCCGCCGACCTGAGCCTTGGCGGTGTAGCTCAGCAGCGTGGCGCCGCCATCGTCGGCCAGCGTCACGGTGGCGCCGCCCTTGCCGAAGCCGGCGGCACCGCCCGACCCTTCGCCGGTGATGGTGTAGCCGTTGGGCGGGTCCAGGTCGGACAGGGTGACCTTGCCGGCGAATTTGGCGCTGACCGGGCCGACCTTGGCGACGACCTTGGCCGTCATCTCGGTGTCGGACTGCCGGACCACCTCCTCGCAGCCGGGAATGCACTGCCGCAGGATTTCCGGATCGTTCAGCGCCGCCCACACCGCGTCGCGGCTGGCCTCGATCCGGTGGCTTCCGCTCATATCCATGGTTCGTGGTTCCTCCAACCCAATTGCCAACCCTGATGCGGCCCTTTGCGGGCGTCTCTCGCCCCGGCTGCGGCCGGGGTTACGGTTGAGAATATGGCATTACCGGGCGCTGCGACAGCCCCGGCCGCCTCATCTCAAAGTCTTACCCGTGAACGCCCTCACCCGCGCGGCGCCATGCAGTTGCTGACGATCGGCGTGCAGGCGGACAGCGAGGCGCCGGCCGGGTAGCTGACCTGCTCCACCGTGCCGCGCGGGCCGATCACCACCGTCGCCTCGCAGCCGGTCGAGGTGCTGCCGCCGACCGGCACCCCAAAGCCGAGACCGAGACCCACCCCGCCGCTGCCGCCGAAGCTGCCGGCGCCGATGCCGATGCTGCTGCCGGGGCTGTAGGCCACCGCAGGACGGGCGACGTAGGTGTAGTATTCGCGGCCCGCCGCAGTCGCCTGACGGTCCGGAACGCCGGCGCAGGCCAGCAGGTCGGCCTTGGGCATGCCGACCATGGCGGTCTGGGCGCGGCGGGCAATCTCCGGATCGGGACCGGTGGCGCAGCCGGCAAGGAGGACGGCCGTGCCGCCGAGAAGAATCATCGCAGCGCCCACGGTCCTTGCCTTACCCATGGCCTTCCCCATCCCTTGGCCCATGTCTCGTCCTCCACCAGAATATCGTGTCATCGCCGGGTTCTTCTCAACCGGTTGATACAGTGCTGAAACCCCGCCGCCGCCCGTCCGTTCCCGGAAGGGTCTCTGCGGCCCGGAAGTGACGGACGGGCCCGGATTTGCTAGGAGTTCCGTCCCCTGTCCATACCAGCATATCGGAACCGCCGACGCCATGGCCGAGCTTACGCCCTCCCCTTCTCCCTCCGCCTCTGCCGTGACGGTGTATCTCGCGCTCGGCGGCAACATGGGTGACCGCGCCGCCAACCTCGCCGAGGCGATCCGGCGGCTGGGCGAGGCGGTGAAGATCGACGCCCAGTCCGCCCTGTACGAGACGGCGCCGATGTATGTCACCGACCAGCCGGCCTTCCTGAACATGGCGGTGCGCGGCACCACCCGCCTCGGCCCGGCGGAACTGCTGCGCTTCCTGAAGGAGATCGAGGCGACGCTGGGCCGCGATCTCGGCGGCCTGCGCTTCGGCCCGCGCCCCATCGACATCGACATCCTGCTCTATGCCGACCGCGTGGTGGCGCAGCCTGATCTGGAAATCCCCCACCCCCGCATGGCGGAGCGCGCCTTCGTGCTCTGCCCGCTGGCCGACATCGCCGCCGACATCGTCCACCCGGTGCTGAACCGGCGGATCGACGCCCTGCGCGACGAGGTTCCCGGCCGCGAGACCGTCGTCCGCATCGCCGACAGGCTTTGACGAACGTCTCGCCGAGTGTGGTGGTCCAAGTGCAATGGTCCAAGTGCGGTGGCATGCCGCCGCCGCACCGCTTATAGTGCCGGCCTGAACGCAACGCCGGCGCCCGCCCGCCGGCCGGGAGAGTGTGTTGTCGGACGATAGCGTGAAACGGACCATGCTGGTCCAGCCGGGCGGCGCGCCGCTCACCTACACCATTCTGGTGCGCGGGTTCGCCGCCGCCGTGGCGCTCGCCGGCCGCACCGACCGGCCGGATGTCCGCTTCGACCTGACGCTGACCGTCACCCATCCCGGCCCCGGTTTTCCCGACGACATCGCCGCGGTGATGTCTTACGAGGACATCGTCGAAGACTTGCGCCGTCTTTGTGCCGAATCCAACGTATCGGGTGCCGAATACTTGGCCGACCGCGCCGCGGACCTCTGCCTGTCCCATGCCAAAGTGCGCCTGGTCCAGGTCGACGTCACCATTCCCGCGGCCGACTCGGGCGATTCGGCGGCCGGCACCAGCCTGACGCGCGGCCGGCCGGGTCAGGCGTAACCGCGCCCGCCACCGCTGCGCGGCTGGTCATTACTGCATTGAACAAAGATATAGCGGCTGTTGACAAAAGGACGGGTGACATTACCACCCCATCTGAGTTATGGTCGCCATATTGTATTTTAGACCCACAATCCGGACCGGACGGGGTATATCCCCGGCGGCGATCCGGATACCGAAAGCCGAGACGAGCGCGCAGCAGGGATTAGGCCAATCGCCATTGCCGGCTTCGACCGTCCGCCGATCCCCCTTCCGGGACGGCAACGGCCCCCGGAAGCCGGACTCTAAGGGAGGGACGCATGGACCGCAGCAAGACGCCGACCCTTTCCGAACTGCTCGAAGATCCGATCGTGATCGCCGTGATGGCGCGCGATGGGATCAGCCCCGACAGCGTCCAGCAGCTCTTCGAACGCCTTCGTCGGAGCCGACGAGTACAGGAAGAACGGCTCGCCGCCTGACCTGCGGGCGCCCTGACCCAGGCCGTGAATAAGGCCCGGTCAGGCCAATCGGCTGGAACACCACAACACGAAGCGCCGCCTTCCACCGGAGGGCGGCGCTTTCGCGCTTCGGGGAAAGGCACCTCACCCCTCCAGAACCTCGCGCACGACCTCCATCACCTCGGCTGGGGTGAAGGGTTTGCGAAGGGTGCGGTGCGCGCCCAGCGCCTCCGCCACCGGCAGCACGTCCAGCGAGGCGCGGGCGCCGCCGCCGGAAATCGCGATGATCTTCAGCGACGGCGCGCCGCGTCGCAGCTCCATGATCGTCGCCAGCCCCTCCTGGTTCGGCATGAAGATGTCGGTGATGACCAGATCGACGGGATTGCCGGCCGGACGGTCGCGGAACCGCAACATCCCCTCCACCCCGTCGCGGGCGCCGACCGCCTCATGACCGGCCATCGTCAGCGTGCGCAGCAGCACCGCGCGGGCCACGTCGTCGTCGTCGATGATCAGCACGCTGGCCATGGCGCCGGTCCCCCCTCACTCCGCCGGATGGGGCACGCCGTGGGCGGCGCCCCCATCGGCGCCCTGCTCCGCAGCCTCGTCCCGCATCGGCTTCTTGCGGGCGAGATAGCTGTAGACCGTCGGGACGACGAACAGGGTCAGCAGCGTGCCCAGCGTCATGCCGCCGACGATGACGGCGCCGATGGCCTGCCGGCTTTCGGCACCCGCCCCCTTGGCGTAGGCCAGCGGCACCGCGCCCAGCACCATGGCGCCGGTGGTCATCAGGATCGGGCGCAGGCGCAGCACGGCGGCTTCCTCCACCGCCTTGCGGATGTCGGTCCCGGCGCGCTGGAGCTGGTTGGCGAACTCCACGATCAGGATGCCGTGCTTGGTGATGAGGCCGACCAGGGTGACGAGGCCGATCTGGCTGTAGACGTTCATCGTCCCGCCGCTCATCTGCAAGGCGGCCAGCGCGCCGGTCATCGACAGCGGCACGGTCAGCATGATGACGAAGGGGTCGATGAAGCTCTCGAACTGCGCCGCCAGCACCAGATAGATGAAGGCCAGCGCCAGCACGAAGACGAAATAGAGCCCGGTCGCCGATTCGCGGAACTCGCGGCTCTGCCCGGCATAGTCGGTCTGGGCGGTGGCCGGCAGCACCTTGTTCGCCGCCGCCTGCATCACCGCCAGCGCCTCGCCCAGCGAGGTTCCCGGCGCCAGCGTCGCGGTGATGGTGGCGGAGCGCAGCTTGTTGAAGTGGTTCAGTTCCTTCGGCGCCACCCGCTCCTCGACCTTCACCAGATTGGCGAGCGAGATCATCTGCCCCGGCCCGCCGGTGGCCGAGGTGCCGCCGCGCACATAGATGCCGGCGATGTCGTCCGGGTTGCGGCGGTCGATGTTGGCGACTTGGACGATCACGTCATACTGCTTGCCGTCCTTCTTGAAGCGCGTGACCTGCCGTCCGCCCAACAGCGTTTCCAGGGTGCGGCCGACAGTGTCGACATCCACCCCCAGATCGGCCGACTTGTCGCGGTCGAGCGACACCCGCAATTCCGGCTTGTTCAGCTTCAGGTCGGTGTCGATGTTGGTCAGGCCGGGGAAGTTGCGCGCCTCCGCCATCATGGCGTTGACCATCGTCTGCAGTTCCTCGAAGGGCAGCGAGGTCTGGATGACGAAATTGACCGGCTTGTCGATCGGGCTCTGGCCCAGCGAGGGCGGGTTGGTGACGAAGCCCAGGATGCCGGGGATGCCGAACATCTTGGGGAACAGCTGGGCGGTGATCGCCTGCTGCTTCACGTCGCGCTGGTCCCAGTCGATCAGGCGGACGAAGGCGATGCCCTGGTTCACCACGGGGAAGCCGACGACGACGAAGAACTTCTCCAGCACCGGGATCTGGCGGAACAGCGCCTCCATCCGCTGGGCGTAGCCCATGGTGTAGTCGAGCGTCGAGCCTTCCGGCGCGATGGCGATGCCGACGATGGTGCCGCGGTCCTCGACCGGCGCCAGTTCCGATTTCAGCCCGGTGAACAGCACATAGCTGGCCGCGGCGACGCCCAGCCCGATCAGCAGAACCACGGGCCGCGCCCGCAGCGACAGGCGCAGCAGCCCTCGGTAGCCGTTGGTCATCCCCTCCAGGAACCGCTCGATGGCGCGGTAGAGCAGGCCGTGCTTGGTCTCATGCTTCAGCAGCTTGGAGCACATCATCGGCGACAGCGTCAGCGCCACGAAGCCCGACACGATCACCGCACCGGCCAGCGTCAGCGCGAATTCGGTGAACAGCCGCCCGGTGCGCCCGGTCATGAAACCGATGGGGGCGTACACCGCCGCCAGCGTGATGGTCATGGCGATGACGGCGAAGCCGATCTCGCGCGATCCCTTCAACGCCGCCTGGAACGGGTTCATGCCCTCTTCCACATAGCGGAAGATGTTCTCCAGCATGACGATGGCGTCGTCGACGACGAGGCCGATGGCCAGCACCATCGACAGCAGCGTCAGCGTGTTGATGGAGAAGCCGAAGGCGTACATCAGGGCGAAGCCGCCGATCAGCGACACCGGGATGGTCACCAGCGGCACCAGCGTCGCCCGCAACGAGCGCAGGAAGAAGAAGATCACCAGCACGACCAGGATGATCGCTTCGAAGATCGTGTGGAACACCGCATCGATCGACTTGGCGATGAAGACCGAGCTGTCATAGGCGACATCCACCCCCATGCCCTCCGGCAGGGCGGCGGTGATCTTCGGCAGCGCCTCGTTGACCGCCTTCGACACGTCCAGCGGGTTGGCGGTGGATTGCTTCACCACGCCGATGGCGACGGCGCCGCGGCCGTTGAAGCGGGCGCTGACCCGCTCGTCCAGCGCGCCCAGCTCCGCCCGGCCGATGTCGCGCAGCCGGACCAGATAGCCCGCATCGTCGCGCAGGATGATGTTCTC
Organism: Azospirillum sp. TSO5; assembly: GCF_003116065.1. Lineage (NCBI taxonomy): Bacteria > Pseudomonadati > Pseudomonadota > Alphaproteobacteria > Rhodospirillales > Azospirillaceae > Azospirillum > Azospirillum sp. TSO5. The sequence goes on from NZ_LGQY01000074.1 coordinate 27,700, forward strand.
GAACTCGGCCGGGCTGCGCAGGTCGGTCTCCGACACCACGGTGAACTCGCGCGCCACGCTTTCGACGCGGCCGGCCGGGATTTCGACATTCTGCCGGCGCAGCGCGTTCTCGACATCCTGCGGCGTCACCCGGTAGGCGGCCATCCGTTGCGGGTCGAGCCAAAGCCGCATGGCGAAGCGGCGCTCGCCGAAGATGCGCACCTGCGCCACGCCGGGCAGGTTCTGCAGCCGGTCCTTGACATAGCGGTCGGCGAAGTCCGTCACCTCCAGCGGTGAATGCCGGTCGGAGGAGAAGGCGAGATAGATGATCGGCTGGGCGTCGGCCTCGACCTTGGCGATGACCGGCTCGTCGATTTCCGACGGCAGGGCGGCGCGGACGCGGCCCACCCGGTCGCGCACGTCGCTGGCGGCGACATCGACGTTGCGGTCCAGCCGGAAGCGCAGGGTGATCTGCGATTTCTCCGCCCGGCTGATCGAGGACATCACGTCGATGCCCTCGATGCCGGCGAGGCTGTCCTCCAGCGTCTGGGTCACCTGGCTTTCGATGATCTGGGCCGAGGCACCTTTATAGGTCGTCTCCACCGTGACGACCGGCTCGTCGATCTTGGGATATTCGCGCACCGACAGGCGCTGGTACGACACGATGCCGATCAGCATCAGGGCGAGGCTCATCACCGTCGCCAGGACGGGACGGCGGACCGAAATCTCGGACAGGATCATCGGTTCAGCTCCCCGACGATGCGTTGGGGGCCGGCTTGTTCGGAACCACCGCCACCGGCGCACCGTCGCGGATCTTCAGCTGGCCGGCGGTGACCACCATGTCGCCGGGGGCGAGGCCCTTGGAAATCTCCACCTCCGCATTGCGGCGTTCGCCCAGCGTGACGCGGGTCTGCGCCACCTTGCCGTCGACCACCTTGAAGACATACTGGTCCTTGCCGAAGGCGACGATGGCCTGTTCCGGCACCAGCACCGCGTCGGGCACCGTGGTCAGTGTCAGCGACACGCGGGCGAACAGGCCGGGGCGCAGCGAGCCGTCCGGGTTGGGCACGCGGGCGCGGATCGCCAGCGCGCGGCCGTTCACGTCCACCAGCGGGTCGATGGCATAGACGGTGCCGTCGAAGCTGCGTCCGCCGAAGGCATCCACCGCCACCTTCACCGTCTGCCCGACCTTCACCGCCGGCAGGAACATCTCCGGCACGCGGAAGTCCAGCTTCAGCGTGTCGATGTCCTCCAGGTTGACGATGTCCTTGCCGGCCTGGACGAAATCGCCGACCGACACCTTGCGCAACCCCAGCACGCCGTCGAAGGGCGCGGTGATGACCTGCTTGTCGAGCTGCGCCTTGGCCAGCTGCACCGCCGCCTCGTCGGCCAGCAGCTTGGCGGCCGCCTGTTCGCGGTTGCGCATAGGACCGGTGTTCTGGCGCATCAACTGGTCGGCGCGCGACAGTTCGGCGCGGGAAAAGGCGATGCTCGCCTGCGCCTGGGCCAGCGTGGCGCGGGCGATGGCGTCGTCCAGCCGGACCAGCACGGTGCCCTTGGCGACGCGCTGCCCCTCCTTGAAGGCGATCTCGCTGATGCGGCCGGCAATTTCCGGCCGGATCACCACCGATTCGTTGGACAGCAGCGATCCGACGGCGGTCACCGTCCGCTCCACCATCCCGACGCGGACCGGAACGGCCTCCACCGGCATCGGCGGCGCGCCGCCCGGCGGCTTGGCTCCCCCCGAGGCGCCTCCCGGAGCGGGCGCACCGCCGGACACGGCACCGGTCACCATCGCGGTCAGCCCGGCGACGGTCCCGCCCTGCTTCACGAAATACCAGTAAGCCCCGCCGGCGAGAGCCGCCAGGACGAGAAGTGCAGCGATGCGAAGCGTGTGGCGCATGGGACCGGGATCCGGACGGGTTTCGTTCTACCGCAGCGCAACCGAAAAGGGCGCCGGGCAAACTGAACTATATCGTTCAGTTCACATCCGGAGTCGAGAAGGTTCAGCGATCAGAACCGTCCGCCGGTCCGTTTGTCGCGGCCACGTCCTGAGGCCCGCCGCTCTCCAGCCGGCCGGCCCGCATCGGCACCGTCCGGCCGCCGCACAGCGTCACCCACAGATCGGCGGGATCGCCGGCCGCTACTGGTTCGTCGCCGTCCATCCGGCGGACTTCTCCGCCCTCCAGATCGAGTCCCGGCGCGCAGCAGGGCGACTCGCCGGCCGCCACCAGCGCCCGGACGCGGCCATTCTCGATCCGGATGTCACGAAATCCGTCATGGACCCGCGCGTTCTTCAGCCAGAACTTCCCATTGGCGGGAATGCGGGCGAGGCAGCAGGTCGGGGCGTTCATGGAATTTACCCGTGTCCGGTCCGGCTATGTGCGACGCACCAAAACTGACACAAAATGGTAAAGCAAAGCCAGCGGGAGCTTGGCCTTTACGGGTTCACCCCTCCCCCAGCGCCAGGAACTCCTGGAAATTGGCGCAGCGGCCAGCCTTGAAGGCGGCCTCATAGGCGGCGTTGCGGGCGCGCTTGGCGGCGATGGACCGGGCGAAGACCTGTCGCAGCGCCTCGTCCCGGATGCCCAGCCCATCGCCGGCCAGCCGCTCCAGCACATGGCGGTAACAGCGCTCCGCCCGCTCGCCGCTGTCGGCGGAGAAGGTGATGGAGCCGGCGCGCTGGCGATATTCATAGAACGGCGTCGCCACCAGCGGCACCGGGCCGGTGGCGTCGAGCACCCGGACGTTGAAGACCACGTCATCGCAGAAATTCACGTCCTCGTCCCAGCCCGGCACCAGATCGCGCCGCACCACCGGAAACATCGGCACGGAGGTCGCCACGAATCCTTCGCCGTCCAGCAGGGCCGGGGCCTGCCCGTCTTCATACAGGCGCAGCAGCGGCGAATCGTCCTCGTCACGCACCACCGCGACATTGTCGAAGGCCGCGCCATGGGCCAGCGCCAGCGGAACCAGTGCCGACAGCCGGCCGGGGCGGAAGCGGTCGTCGGCGTCCAGCGGCGCCACCAGCGCCAGCCGCGCAGCATCCAGCCCGGCATTGCGCGCGGCGGGCGCCCCGGCGCCCACCCGACCGGTGCTGGCGAAGACCAGCCGCGGGTCGTCGATTCCGGCGGCCTGCAGCGTCGGGCGGTAATCGGTGCCGTCGTCGCTGACGATCACCGCCTCCCACTCCGTCCACTCCTGCTCCAACAGGCTCCGCACCGCACGGACGATGGTGCCGTGAGCGCGGTGGGCTGCGATGATGACCGATACGCCCGTCGCTCCGTCTTCAGACCGGCCCGTTCCGTTCCCGCGCATTCCGTCGCACTCCCGTCCCTTTCGCGGGCGGAGTTTGGCGGCGTCGGGTGAACGGCGTCAATGCCGCGCAACCGGTTTCCCGCCGCCCCTTACCCGTGCCGCCGCCTCGTGGTAGGAAAGACCATCGTGCCGCGCCACCCGGGCCGCGCCAACTGGAAGGACACCCGCGTGTTCGGTGAATGGAACAGTGGAACATCCCCGGAAAACTGTTGCACGCTGTTCCAAACGTCCCATTCGGCCGCGGCCGCACCCATCGATTTTGGCCGGCCGGACGTTGAACATGAAGGCCGGACGGGCTATGTGGTGAAGCAGGCAAGGCGCATGCGGCAGCGGGACGGCAGCCGGGGGATTTCTCCGGCGGCGCATCCCGGTCCCGATACCCCGCTTCCGATACCAGGGAGAAGAACATCAATGGCGCAGGTCGGATACACCCGGTTCGACGACGAACCTGAAAAGGAACCGGACGAGAAGTCGAAGGAAAGCGCCCAGCCGCAGTTCGCCGCCGTGCAGCAGAGCCTGTTCAAGGCGCGTACGGTCCTGATCTTCGGCCAGATCGACATGAAGCTGGCGCAGGTCGTGTCGGCCCAGTTGCTGGCGCTCGCCCATGAGAACGACGACGACATCACCGTCGTGGTCAACTCGCCGGGCGGCCATGTCGAGGCGGGCGACACCATCCACGACATGATCCGCTTCATCAAGCCGCGGGTGAAGATGCTGGGCACGGGCTGGGTCGCCAGCGCCGGCTGCCACATCTATCTGGCGGCGAAGAAGGAAGACCGTTTCTGCCTGCCCAACACCCGCTTCCTGATCCACCAGCCGCTGGGCGGAACGGGCGGCCGAGCGACGGACATCGCCATCGAGGCGAAGGAAATCATCCGCATGCGCGAGCGTCTGAACCAGATCATCGCGCGTGAGACCGGGCAGCCGTACGAAAAGGTCGCCAAGGACACCGACCGCAACTATTGGATGCTCGCCGAAGAGGCGAAGGACTACGGCATCGTCAGCCACGTCATCAACACGATGGACGAGCTGAAGTAACGGTTCCACGGTAGACCAAAGAAATTGGGCCTTTCTCCGAATGGGAGGAAGGCCCAATTTCTTTTGGGAAACAGGAAACCCATCGGCCGGCAGGGGTGTTGATCCGCCACAACATCTCAATAAGATGGAGCCAACCGATGAAACGCTATCTTGTCCTGGGCTGCACTGCCGCGCTTCTCGCCGCCACGCCGGCCCTGGCCGCGTCTTCGGACAACAGCGTGACCAAGTCTAACAACCCGACGGTCGCCGCCGTCGACGACAGCGTCGACCCGGCGCTGATGAAGATGCATGTCGACCAGTTGAAGGGTAAGGACATCTATGGCGCCAAGGGCGAGAACATGGCGGAGATCGAGGATGTCGTCCGCTACAACAACAAGCTCTATGCCGTGATCGACGTCGACCACACCGTCGACGTCAGCGACAAGGACGTCGTGCTGCCGCTGAACAAGCTGCACATGAAGGGCGACAAGGTCACCCTCAACATGACCGAGCAGCAGCTCCAGGGTCTGGAGAAGTGGCAGAAGGGCCGCTACGAGACCGTGAAGGGCAAGGGTCCGCTGAGCGAGCTGTCCCACTAAGACCGCGCACGGAAAAAAGGCGGCGGAGGGAAAGCCCTCCGCCGCCTTTTCCATGGGCGTGCGATGTTGCTCTAGACCGATACGTCCAGCAGCGAACCGCGCTGGCGATAGCCCTGTGAATTCACCCGGGCGGCGAGCGCACCGGCGGTGGTATCGACGGCCTGATTGCCCTGGGTGGCGGTGCGGGCTTCGCGGGTCTGGTCGGACTTACCGGCCGCCTGGGGTGCTGCCACCGTCTGGGTGCGCACCGGCGGCGCCACCTGCTGCGCCGCCTGGACCGCCGGGGACATGGCGATCTGCGCTGCAGGCGTCATCTGCGGCGTTGGCTTCAGCGTCTGGTAGGACGGTATGGCCGGATTGAATTGCATTCCCAAAATATGCGCTCATCCGGTGCAGGATTCAAGAAGCCCAGCCCTGGCTTGCCACCCTTTCACGGAGTCTCCGGCACGGCCGCCTGCGGTACCGCCGACTTGGCCGGCTGCCGGCGGGTCCGCCGCCGCTCCAGCACCATCGCCATCACCAGCAGCACGGCGACCCCCGCCAGATTGACCGCCAGCACCGTCACGGAGTTCCGCCCGGCCAGCAGAACGGCGGTGCCGGCGATGGACAGCACGACGCCGACGCAGAAGACCGGCAGCGAATGCCGGCCGCAGGCGATCAGCATCCGGGCGGGGGCGGAGCGCAGCCACCCCGCATCGCGCGGCACCAGCAGCGCCACCGCACAGGCCAGCGCCAGGAAATGCAGAAGCCGCATCGGCCCCAGCGTGTCCTTGTCGGCCCAGGGGATGGTCTGCTCCGGCAGCCAGCCTTGCAGTGCAGCCGGCGTCAGCGCATGGCCGATGTCCGATGCCGCGAACTTCCACAGCGCCATGCCGGCCAGCAGCGCCAGCGACCCGACCAACAGCCAGCGGGACTGCGGCAGCCGGACCCGGCCGCTGCGCACCACCAGCGCCAGACTGGTGCCGAGAAAGAACACGCATTGCCAGGCCAACGGGCTGAAGTTCCAATCCTCGTCCCACAGGTTGGGCGGGATCAGTCCGGGCGCCGCCTGGGCGACCAGATAGAGCACGAGCGACAACGCCACCGCCGCATAGCCGAAGCGGGCATAGGTCCACAGGAACAGCGGCGCCACCGCCACCAGCAGGATGTAAAGCGCCAGGATGTCGAAGGCGAAGGGCAGATACATCAGCACCACATGCCACGCGATGGCGGTCACAGGGGTTTCGAACAGCGGCTCGAAGCTCTCCAGCCGGTTCGACGCCTCCATCGGCAGATCGCCGACATGGACGGCGAGCGCGACGACCAGCGCGCTGACCAGCATGGTCAGGATGTTGGCCGTCCAAAGCTGCCGGCAGCGGCCGAGCGCCTTGCGCTGGCAGGCGGCGAACCCGTGCTCCGCCAGCACCGGACCATAGGCCAGCGCGATGGCGTAGCCGGAGATGAAGACGAAGATCTCGGCCGAATCGGAGGGGCCGAAACGGGCTGGCATCAGCTTTGCCAGCGGGTTCCCGCCGACATGGTTGACGAAGATGATCAGAAGGGCCACGCCCTTGAAGAGATCGAGACGTGCGTCGCGTGCCTGACGTTGCTGCATACAGCCGTGCCTCTCCTGCTGTGGCGGGCTCCCCGGCGGGGGCGGATGCCGCCCTTGAGGGGGGTCAGCAGACGAATCGCGGTGGCACCGGACCACCGAAGGTTCGGCACCGCCACGGCGGATGTAGCCCACCATGGACATTTTCGCCGGCCGGGTGTCCAACGCGATGGGGGAACCCTTCCAACGCGGCGCCGGAGGGGAAAAGCGTTAAGCCCTTCTCATGGGGGCTGTGGCAACCACCCCGTTATCGGCTGGGCACAAGGATCGTCCGACTGCACTTCAGGCGCGCCTGTTCTCCGCCCGGACGGCCCGCGGGCGGCCGCGCAGCCGTTCGGTCAGGCGCTGGAAGGCGACGAACAGCACCGGGACGAAGACGATGCCGATCACCGTCGCCGCCACCATGCCGCTGAACACGGTGGTGCCGATCGACCGCCGGCTGGCCGCGCCGGCTCCGGTGGAGATCAGCAGCGGCACCGTGCCCAGGATGAAGGCCAGCGCGGTCATCAGCACGGCGCGGAAGCGCTGGCGGGCGCCCGCCACCGCGGCATCGACGATCGACCGGCCGTCGGCCCGCTGCTCCCGCGCGAACTCGACGATCAGAATGGCGTTCTTCGCCGCCAGACCGACCAGCAGCACCAGCCCGATCTGCGCATAGATGTCGTTGGGAATCCCAGCTACCCACAGCCCGATGCCCGCCCCCAGCACGGCGACGGCCACCGACAGCAGCACCGCCAGCGGCACCAGCCAGTCCTCATACTGCGCCACCAGGAACAGATAGCCGAACAGCAGGGCGAGGCCGAAGACCATCAGCCCCTGATTGCCGACCTGGCTTTCCTGATAGGACAGGCCGCTCCACTCCGTGGCATAGCCCTGCGGAAGGGTGTTCCGCGCCACGTCCTGCATGGCGGTCAGCGCCTGACCGGAGCTGACGCCGGCCGCCGCCTGCCCGTTGACCGAGGCCGACATGAACTGGTTGTAGCGGGTGATGCTGTCGGGGGCGAGCGTGGTGCGCACCGACACGAGGCTGCGCAGCGGCACCATGTCGCCCGACTGGCTGCGGACATAGAGCTGGTCGATCTCCTTCACCTGATCGCGGAAGCGGGCGGCGTCCTGCACCTTCACCTGGAAGACGCGGCCATACAGGTTGAAGTCGTTGACGTAGCTGGCGCCCAGATGCGCCTGCAGCGTGGTGAAGATGTCGGCCGGCGACACCCCCAGCAGGGAGGCGCGGGTGCGGTCGACGTCCAGATACAGGTGCGGCACGTCGGCGCTGTAGGTGCTGAACACCGCCTGCAGGTTCTGATCCTGGTTGGCGGCGACCAGCAGGCCGCGCAGCACCGACCCCAACTCCTGCGGGCTCTGCCCGCCGGTGGCGAGCACCCGCATGTCGAAGCCGCCGGTTGCGCCCAGACCGGGGATGGAGGGCGGGTTGAAAGCGGTGACCGTCGCCTGCGGCATCGCGCCGAAGCGGGGGCGCAGGCTGCCCAGAATGGCGTCCACCGTCTGGTCGCTCCCCCGCTCCGCCCAGGGCTTCAGCGCGGCGATGACGAGCCCGACGTTGGAGCCCTGGCCGCTGAGGATGCTGAAGCCGGAAATGGCGATGACGTCGGCGACGCCCGGCTCCTCCTTGATGGTTTCGCTGATGCGGTCCATCACGGCCTGGGTGCGGGTGACAGAGGCGGCGCTGGGAAGCTGGACGTTGACGAAGAAATAGCCCTGGTCCTCCGCCGGCAGGAAGGCGGTGGGCAGGGCGCGCAGCAGGGCGAAGGCGCCGGCGGTGATCGCCAGGAACAGCAGCATCCCGACGATCAGCCGCCGCCCCAGCCCATGCACCAGCCGTCCATAGCCGTCGCGCACCCGGTCGAGCCCGCGGTTGAAGGCCGCCAGCGGCCGCCACGGCTCCGTCGGCTTGCGCAGCAGCAGGCCGCACAGCGCCGGGCTGAGCGTCAGGGAATTGATGCCGGAAATGATGAAGGACGCTGCGATGGTCACCGCGAACTGCCGGTAGAGCTGCCCGGTTATGCCCGGCAGGAAAGCGACCGGCACGAACACCGCCGCCAGCACCAGGGTGGAGGCGACGATGGCGCCGCCGACCTGCCCCATCGCCCTGGCCGCCGCCTCGGTCGACGACAGGTCGGGATGCTCCTCCATCACGCGCCGGACATTCTCCACCACGACGATCGCGTCGTCGACGACGAGGCCGATGGCGAGGATCAGCGCGAACAGCGTGATGGTGTTGGCGCTGTAGCCGAGAACCAGCAGCACGGCGAAGACGCCGATGATCGACACCGGGATCGCCAGCGTCGGGATCAGCGTCGCCCGCCAGTCCTGCAGGAAGACGTAGATGACCGCCACCACCAGCAGGAAGGTGATGCCCAGCGTCAGCACGATCTCTTCGATGGTGGCGGTGACGAAATTGGTGGTGTTGAAGACGACCGCGTATTTCAGCCCCTCGGGGAAGCGCTGCGACAGCCGTTCCAACTCCGCCCGCACCGACTTGGCGACGTCCAGCGCGTTGGCGCCCGGCGACTGGTAGACGACCAGCGTCGCCGCGGGCGCGCCGTTCAGCTTGGAGGAGGAGGTGTAGGACTGCGCCCCCAGTTCCACCCGCGCCACGTCGCCGAGGCGGACGATGCCGCCATTCTCGTTGCTGCGGATGATGATGTCGGCGAAGTCCTGCGGATCGTTCAGCCGGCCGCGGGCGATGATGGTCAGCTGTTGCTGCTGGTCGTCGCCGATGGGCGGGGCGCCGATCTGGCCGGCGGGGGCCTGGACATTCTGCTTTTGGATCGCAGCGATCACGTCCGGAGCGGTGATGCCCAGCGCCGTCATGCGGTCCGGGTTCATCCAGATCCGCATGCTGTAGTCGAGCGCGCCCAGCACCTGGGCATCGCCGACGCCGGGGACGCGGGCGATGGAATCGCGCAGGTTCAGGCTGGCATAGTTGGAGATGAAGATCGGGTCGAACTTGCCGTCGGGGGCATAGACGTTCACCGCCATCAGCATGTTGGACGATTGCCGGCGCACCGTGACGCCCTGGCGCGTCACCTCCGACGGCAGGCTTGCGGTCGCAAGTGACATGCGGTTCTGCACATTGACCGCGGCGATGTCGGGATCGGTGCCGGGCGCGAAGGTGATGGTCAGCGAATAGCTGCCGGTGTCGGTGCTGGTGGACGACATGTAGAGCATGCCTTCCACGCCGTTCACCTGGGCCTCGATCGGGGCGGCGACGCTGTCGGCCACCACCTGGGCGTTGGCGCCGGGATAGGTTGCCGACACCTGGACGGTCGGCGGGGTGATCGAGGGATATTGCGCGACTGGAATGGCGTTCAGCGCCAGAAAGCCGGCGATCAGCGTGACGACGGCGATGACGATCGCCAGATTCGGCCGGCGGATGAAGAGCGCGGAAAACATCGCCTCACTCCTTCTCCGTACCGGAGGCGCCGCCGGCCGCAGCGGCACCGCCGGACGAACCGGCGCCGGCCCCGCTCCCCGACATGGTTCCTTCGGCCACCTCGTCGGCCGGGGTGGGCTGCACCACCATGCCCGGCCGCACCTTCTGCACACCGCCGACCACCACCGTCTCGCCGGCGGTCAGCCCCTTTTCCACCACCAGCGACTGGTCGACCTGCGCGCCGGTCTCCACCGGGCGGCGCTGCACCCGGTTCTGGTCGTCCAGCACCAGCACATAATGCCCCTGCTGGTCCTGCTGGACCGAGGCGACGGGCACCACCGGGCGCTGTTCCGGCTGGTCGCGCCGGACCCGCACGGTCACATACTGGCCGGGAAGCAGCAGGCGCTGCGGGTTGGCGAAGGTGGCACGGATGCTGACCGTGCCGGTCTGTGGATCGACGCGGTTGTTGGCGAACTCGATCTGGCCCTCCTCGGCATAGTCGCTGCCGTCGGGCAGGACCAGGGTCGGCACAAACTTCTCCGTCGCCTGCGATGGCTGGCGGACGTCGAACTTGCGCTGGAAGGCCAGCAGGTCGCGGTCGGCGACCGAGAAGACGGCGCGGATGGGGTCGAGCTGCACCACCGTCGCCAGCACGCCGGTGGACGGGTTGACGAGGTTGCCCTGCGTCACCGCCGTGGCGCCGATGCGGCCGTCCACCGGGCTGGTGATGCGGGTGTAGCCGAGATTGATCTCCGCCGTGCGGACCTGGGCCTGGTTCATCATCACCGCCGCCTGGGCGGCGTCGCGGTCGGCCAGCGCCTGATCCAGCTGCGCCTGCGAGACGTTGCCGCGCTGGCGCAGTTCCTCGGCGCGGTTGTAGGCGCGTTCGGCCTCGCGCAGCTTGGCTTCGGCGCTGGCGAGCTGGGCCTTGGCGCTGTCGAGCGCGGCCTGATAGGGCGCCGGCTCGATCACATAGAGCAGATCGCCCTCATGGACGTCCTGCCCTTCCTGGAAGGCGACCTGCTCGACCGTGCCTTCGATCCGGGGACGCGCCTCGAAGGAGCGGATGGCCTCGATCCGGCCGATGAACTCCGACGCGGGGGCGACGTCGCGGCTCTGCACCGGTGCGGTGGTCACCGCCGGGGGCGGCGCCTTCTGGCCACCTCCAGGCTGCCCCTGCGCATGCGCCGGCGTGGCGGCGAGCAGCCCCGACAGCACGGCCGCGCAGACGGCGGAATAGGCGCGGGTGCGGCGGGGCGAGGCGGCGGGCATGGCGGTCTCCGGCTGCGTTTCCGATTGGCCTTGCGCGCATCAACATCCCGGCGACCGATCTGCTCCCTGCCCATCGGGTCATTCGCCGCCGGAACCGTCGCCTTTTCCGGGAACATCCCGCCATTCCCGTCATTGGAGAGCATGCAGAGTCCCCGGAACCCGCGAGGCCGCGCCATGGCGACAGACAGCTTTCCCTTCGTTCCCTACTGCGGTGTTCCGCCGGTGCCGGGTGAGCTGTCGACCGCCTGGAACGGCGATCCGGTGCTGCTGGCCGCCTTCGCTCTGGCCGCGATCGGCTTGACGGTGGTGGCGCGCCGTCCGGCCGGCCGCGGCGGACAAGCCGGTCATCGGTCCATGTGCTTGGCCGCCGGCTGGCTGGTGTTGGGCGTCGCCTTCGTCTCCCCGCTGTGCAGCCTGACCTCCGCCCTGTTTTCCGCCCGCGTGGCCCAGCATCTGCTGACCATCCAGGTCGCGGCGCCGCTGTTCGTGCTCGGCTGGCCGAGCGGTGCGGTGCGGTGGCCGGAGCCGCTGCGCAGGATGGCAAGGCCGCTCGGCAAGCCGGAGCTGGCCTGGGGACTGTTCGGCATCACGCTGTGGGTCTGGCATCTGCCCGGCCCCTACCTGGCGGCGCTGGCGAACGACGCCGTGCTGTGGCTGATGCACGGCACGCTGTTCGCCGGGGCGGTGGTGGCATGGCGGACGGTCCTGGCGCCGACCGACAATGCGATGCGGCTGCGCGGCCTTCTGGCGGCCTTCGGCACCTCGGTCCATCTGGCGATGCTGGCGGCGCTGCTGATCTTCGCCGGGACACCGCTGTTTCCCTACCATCTGACCACCACCGCGCCCTGGGGCCTGTCGCCGCTGGCCGACCAGCAGCTGGGCGGCCTCATCATGGGGGTCGTCGGGTCGCTGGCCTATGTCGCGCTGGTGCTGGCCAGTGCGGCGCGCTGGCTGCGCCAAGGAGAAGAAGACGGGCAACTCTCCGGCGGAAAGGCTGGTTGAGCGGATGTGGCGGACCCTGAAGACACTCGCCATCGCAGGCGTGGCAGCCGGGATCGGCGGGCTCCTGTTCGCGTGGTCGGGACTCTACAGCGTGGCGGCGAGCAAGGCGCATTGGACGCCGGTCGAGATGTTCTTCGAAATGGCGATGCGCCGTTCGGTGGAGACGCATGCCGCTTCCGTCGGCGAGCCGCCCGATCTGGACGACCCGGCGCTGATCCGCCGCGGTGCCGGCCATTACGAGGATGGCTGCGCTCCCTGCCACGGCGCCCCCGACACGACGCGCAACCCGATCTCCCGCCACATGATGCCGGAGCCGCCCTATCTGCCCGACAAGGTGGCCGACTGGAAGCCGCGGGAGCTGTATTGGATCACCCTGCACGGCATCAAGTACGCCGGCATGCCGGCTTGGCCGGCCCAGCAGCGCAAGGACGAACCCTGGGCGGTTACCGCCTTTCTCCTGCAACTCAAAGGGATGAGCGCGGAAGAATATCACGGCCTCGCTTTCGGTCGGACGCGGGCCGACGACCATGCGCGGGTGGCCGAACTGACCGGCCCCGCCAGCGGTCCGATGAGCAGAGGTTTGGGAGAGACCCTGCAGGATTGCGCCCGCTGCCATGGCTTTGACGGGAACGGCGACGGCATCGGCGCCTTCCCGCGGATCGCCGGACAGTCGGCGGATTATCTGCGCGAGACGCTGCAGGCCTACGCCGACGGCAACCGCTTCAGCGGCATCATGCAGCCGGTGACGGCCGGATTGGACGAAGAGGCGATCCGCGGATTGGCCGAGCATTACGCAGCGCAAAAGCCTGCAACGGCAACGGTTAAGACCGCCGATCCGTCGCCGGAGCTGCTCGATCTGGGCCGGCGAATCGCGGAGTCCGGCGTCCCGGACGATGGCGTCGCCGCCTGTTCCGGCTGCCATGGGGGAACGGGGGCCGACACCCGGCATGCCCGTGATCCCCGGTATCCGACCCTGGACGGACAGCATGCGTCCTACATCGCCGCCCAGTTGCGGCTGTGGCGTGACGGCGCGCGCGGCAACACGGCGCTGTCCCGCATCATGGAGGCCGCAGTCCGCCGCATGACCGACGAACAGATCGATGCAGTGGCGGAGTATTACTCCCGCCGCGCCCCCGAACGCGCCATGGTGAAGGGCGATGACGGAAAATCCTGACGGGACGTCAGGGAACAAGAAGGCCCGCTGCTGATTGTTCATCACATGACCCAGCTGTCGCTTGCCGTGCGGCAGGACAGTACAGGCCGCACCGGGCGGCGGGTCGCCAACATCGAATCGTAATCGAGAAGGATGGCAACCATGCGTGGGATTTCGAAGATCGTCATGACCGCCACCGCGGCCGGCGCCCTGTTCGCGCTGAGTGCCTGCGGCAGCACGGAAACCTCGCGGACCGCGACCGGCGCCGGCACGGGTGCCGTGGCCGGCGCCGTCGTCGGCGGCCCGGTCGGCGCGGTTGTGGGTGGCGTCGGCGGTGCCGTGGCCGGCAACAGCATGGACGAAAGCCTGAGCAAGAAGACCGACCGCGCAACCGACCGCGCCACCGCAGAGGTGAAGGACGAGACCTCCGGCGGCAGCTCCACGCACCGCTCCTCGACCCACCGCTCCGGCACCATGGCCTCCAGCAGCCACTTGAGCCACGAGCAGGTGCGCGAGATCCAGCAGGCGCTGAACGACCGCAACGACGGCCGCGACATCACCGTCGATGGCGTCTGGGGTGCCAACACCCGCAGCGCCCTGATGAAGTTCCAGCGCGACAACGGCCTGCGCGCCACCGGCCGCGCCGACCAGCAGACGATGTCCGCCCTTAACCTGAGCGGCAACACCACGGGCACGTCCGGCAGCACCAGCGGGACCAGCAACACCAACAACATGGGCAACACCGGCACCCCGCGGGGCAACGCGATGCCCAGCGACACCCCGCAGAACCAGAGCACCCCGCAGGGCTCGATGGGCCAGAACGGCACCAAATAACCCCGGCTTAACAGCCAACCGAATGCCGGTCCTCTACGCCGGTTCCGGGGCATCGCGACGGCACCTCAGGCCGTCGCGGCGTCCGGGAACCGGCGTAGTCCTTTTGGGGCGACCTCTCAGCCGCAGGCGGGGACGATCAGGGCGGGCGTGCCGACCCACAGGATCGCGACCAATGCGGCGCCCGATCCGGCAACGACGAACCAGCGGGCGAAGCGGCGTGGATCGGCACCGCCGACATGCCCGGCCGGACCGGCGCCACGCAACGCCTTCACCAGCAGGATCGCCACCCAGCCCATGGCGAGAAGAGTCGCGATGCCGACCAGCGCCATCGACAGCGGCAGGCCGAACAGCAGCGCCCCCTCCGGCTTTCGGGCGCAGACCATTCCGTTGATGCTGTAGACCACGCCGAAATGCGCCGCCCAGATCAGGAAGGGCGCCAGCATTCCGACGAAGGTGGCGGGAAAGCTGCGGCTCGCCATGACGGTCCTCATATCGCAAGACGCGGGAACAGGTGCAGAAGCAGCAGGGCGGTCCCACCCTGTGCCGCGCTGTACCAGCCCATCAGCATGGTGTTGTCGAAGGTCACCCGCCGCTCCGAATGCAGTAGCCCGGCGGCGGAGCGCGCCAGCGTGTAACCCAGCATCAGCGTCATCACCGCGACGTGGAAGCCCTGCCACGCCACCAGCATGTAGGCGATGGCGCCATAGGCGCTGTCCGCGCCGACGAGGCCGGTCTGCATCTGCGCAGTGGCGTCCAGCAGGATGCCGCCGACCATCGCCGCCCAGGCCACGATCAACCCGAGACGGACCCGGCCATGCCGGTTACGGTCCACGGCGGAGCGCGCCCAGCCGATGGCCAGCGCCGCCAATCCCCACAGCGCCAGCCCGCCGGCTAGCCAGGGCAGGCCCGGCAGCCCGTCTCCATCCGTCGGCCAGACATCCGGGCTGACCGTCCACAGGAACAGATAGGTGAAGACCAGACAGGCGAAGGCGGTGCCGTCCACCAGCAGAAGCACCACCATGCCCCACCAGCTATGGTTCTTCGGCCCCTGCACATAGACCGGCACGCGCCAGCCGCCGCCGACATCCTGCGGCGGATGGTCCGCCCCCTTATCCAGGCCCCACAGCCACCAGATCACCAGCCCGACCGCCAGCACCGCGGGGACCAGGGAGAAATAATAGAATTTCAGCGTCAGGCTTATGAAATGGGTGGCGGTGAACAGCCCGGCCAGGAAGGGCGCCCAATGCGGCCCCGGCAGCGGCATGAGATATTGCGGCTTCGCCTCGATCGGGCTGGTGACGATGGTCTCCCGCCTGTCGGTGGGCGCGCCGGGCAGGAAATGGGCGCCCTCGCGCACCTCGCGCGGCAGGTCGGGATTGTCCCACAGGGGATACAGGCCGGTGACATGCGGGATGCTGCGCACGGCGTACAGCTCGTTGGGCAGCCATTCCAGCGTTCCGGCATTCCACGGGTTGTCGGACGCCTTCTCCCCCCATCCCAGCGCGCTGCGCGCCATGTCGACCAGAACCAGCAGCACGCCCAGCGCCAGCACGAAGGCCCCCACGGTCGACACCATGTTCAGCAGGTTCCAGCCGAGATCGCCGGGATAGGTGTAGACCCGCCGCGGCATGCCCAGCAGCCCGCTGATGTGCATAGGGAAGAAGGCGACGTTGAAGCCGATGAACATCAGCCAGAAGGCCCAGCTTCCCAACCGCTCCGACAGCAGCCGGCCGTTCAGCGTCGGCCACCAGTGGTAAAGCCCGGCGAAGACCGGGAACACCATGCCGCCGATCAGCACGTAATGCAGGTGCGCGACGATGAAGTAGCTGTCATGGGCCTGCCAGTCGAAGGGCACCACCGCCACCATCACGCCGGTCAGCCCGCCCAGCACGAAGATGAACAGGAAGCCGAACAGGAAGCGCGTCGCCACCGTCCATTGCACCCGCCCTGCCCCCAGCGTGGCAATCCAGGCGAAGACCTGGATGCCGCTCGGCACCGCCACTGCCATGCTGGCGGCGGAAAAGAAGCTGAGCGACAGCGACGGGATGCCGGAGGCGAACATGTGGTGGACCCACAGCCCGAAACTGAAGAAGCCGGTCCCAACCAGTGCCAGCACCACGAGATCATGGCCGATCAGCGGCCGGCGGGCCAGGGTCGGCACCATCATCGACACCAGCCCGGCGGCGGGCAGGAAGATGATGTAGACCTCCGGATGGCCGAAGAACCAGAACAGATGCTGCCACAGCAGCGGGTCGCCACCCTTCTCCGCGATGAAGAAGGGCCAATGGAAGGCGCGCTCGATCTCCAGCAAGGCGGTGGCGACGATCACGGCGGGAAAGGCGAAGATGATCATCCCCGCCATCACCAGCATCGACCAGGCATAGATCGGCAGCTTGTCCAGCGTCATGCCGGGTGGACGGGTCCGCAGGATGCCGACCACGATCTCGATGGCGCCGGCGATGGCCGAGATCTCGATGAAGCCGATGCCGAGCAGCCAGAAATCGGCGTTGATGCCCGGCGAATGCTCGTAACTGGTCAGCGGCGGATACATGAACCAACCGCCGTCGGGCGCCGCCCCGAAGATCAGCGAGCAGAAAAAGGCGATGCCGCCGAAGAAATAGGCCCAGAAGGCGAAGGCCGACAGCCGGGGAAAGGGCAGGTCGCGCGCCGCCAGGAAGGAGGGCAGCAGATAGACGCCGATGGCCTCCACGATCGGCACGGCGAACAGGAACATCATCCCGGTGCCGTGGACGGTGAAGAACTGGTTGTAGGTGTTGTGGTCGAGCAGGTCGTTGTCAGGCACAGCCAGCTGCAGGCGCATCACCAGCGCCAGCAGCCCGGCGATCAGGAAGAACAGCAGCGCCGTGCCGATGTACCAGACGCCGACCTTGGTGTTGTTCACCGCGGTCAGCAGCGCGATTCCCCGCGGCAGCCGCCAGAGGCGGCGCAGCCTCTCCTCCTCCCCCTCCGGGCGGGGGACGGGGCTGGGAGTTGGCCTGCAGCCGGAGAACTCGTCGCGGGGCTCGTCGGTGCGTAGCGTCATTTCAGGCTCTCCAGCCAGGCGGCCATGGCGTCCAGGGTCTCGCCGTCCATCACGTCGAAGGACGGCATGCGGTTCTCGGGCTTGATGTGCTGGGCACCCTGGATCCAGGCGGCGATGGTCTCCACCCGCGTCGGCATCGTCCCGGCGGCAAGCGACGGTCGGGCGCCGACACGGCTGAGATCCGGGCCGACCAGCCCCGCCGCCTCCGTCCCGCGCACGGCATGGCAGGACTGGCAGCCGAAGGCGAAGAAGGCGTCCCGGCCGCGCACGAGCTGCGGCGTTTCCGGTTCGGCGGGCGGGCGCCGCTGCGTCCTCATCCAGGCGTCGAATTCGTCCGCCGGAAGGACCCGGATGTCGAAGGCCATCAAGGCATGCTGCGCGCCGCAATATTCGGCGCACTGGCCGCGATAGAGCCCCGGCCGCTGCGCCACGATCGGCAGCCGGTTCACATGGCCGGGGATCATGTCGATCTTGCCGGCGAGGCTCGGCGCCCAGAAGCTGTGGATGACGTCGGCGCTGGCGACCCGCAGTTCCACCTGCCGCCCGGCCGGCAGCACGAGTTCGTTGGCTCCGCGCAACGGCTCCTGTCCCTCCACATGATAGCGGACGTCCCACCACCACATGTAGCCGGTGACCTCGACCACCAGCTCCGGTTCCGGCGTCAGGGTCGCCAGACGGCGGGCAAGGGCGAATTCATGGAGCTGGAGTGCCGTCAGGGTGACGAGCGGGAACAGGATGCCGCCGCCGATCACCCAGGCGCGGCGGCCGGGAAACCGCTCCGGCGGGACCAGCGCGGCGTAGAGCGCCAGAGCCATCACCACCAGGAAGATCACCCCGGCGCAGATGAACAGGATCCAGCTGGTGACCAGGATTTCCTGTGCACTGACCCCGGCGGCATCCAAGGCCGACTGCCGCCCCCCACCACCGGGAAGGGCGCATCCTGAAAGGGCAAGCGCCGCAATGGGCAAGCCGGGCTGCAGAGAGGCTCGCGCAGACCGCCGGCTCGCCCTGTTCATGTCGATCGCCTCCCCTTCGCCGGGCCACGCCCATTTTCCCCCTCGGGGTCAACACAGCCGAGGCTCGACGGTTTCGTGGGCAATCCGAAGTTCCCATGCGAAATCGCGAAACCTGTGCGTGGCCGTAAGCGTTGAAGGTGGAAGTACGGCCCCGGTAATCGCGGCGGGGTTGGCAAAAGGGTGGTTGAGGAGACGATGCATGACCGCCGACACAGGCCGGACGGAGGCGGCGTTGCCGGGCAGGCCCGCTTACGAAGACAACCGCTCCTTCCTCGTCGGATTGGCGCGGGCCTTCGCCGGAGCGCTGATCTTCTCGCTGCCGATGCTGATGACGATGGAGATGTGGTGGATCGGCTTCACCATGGACTCCTGGCGGCTGGTCCTGCTGCTGGTGCTGCTGATCCCGCTGCTGGTCGGGCTGTCGGTGGTCAGCGGCTTCAAATCCACCGCCAGCCTGCGCGACGACATTGCCGACGCCTTCGTCGCCATCGCCGTGGCGGTGGTGATGTCGGTCGTCATCCTCGGCGTTTTCAAGGTGCTTTCCGTCGACATGCCGGCGCGCGAGGTGATCGGCAAGATCGCGCTGCAGAGCTTCCCAGCCGCCATCGGCGCCATGCTGGCCCGCGACCAGCTGGGCGAGAAGAGCAGCGAGAGCATGCAGCGCCAGACCGCGATGACCTATCCGCAGGAGCTGTTCCTGATGGGGGTGGGGGCACTGTTCCTCGGCCTCAACGTCGCCCCGACGGAGGAGATGGTGCTGCTGTCCTACATGATGGATCCGTGGCGGGAGATCGCGTTGCTGCTGCTGTCGCTGGTGCTGATGCACGCCTTCGTCTACGCGGTGGAGTTCCCCGGCGGGTCGAAGCCGCCGGGCGGCGTCGGGTTCTGGAGCCTGTTCCTGCGCTTCACCGTCGTCGGCTATGTCATCGTGCTGGCGATCTGCCTTTACCTGCTGTGGACCTTCGGCCGGACCGACGGCACCGGGCTGGCCGAGATCATCAGCGCCACCGTGGTCCTGGGCTTTCCCTGCGCCATCGGCGCGGCGGCGGCCCGACTGATCCTGTGACCCTGATCCTGTGAAGGGGGGAGAGAGGCCGATGGCGACGACCGACGACGACTCACGGGTAAACGACGTGTCACGGGCGAGTGACGAGGCGGAGCATGCACCGCCGACCTCCCCCCTCGAATGGGTGGTGGCGGGGCTCGGCGCGCTGCTGATCGCCGCGATGATCGTCTACATGGTGCAAAACGCTCTCAAGGAGCACAGTTCGGTCCCCGGCGAGATGGACGTGACCGTGATGGAAACGCGGACCGGCGGCTTGGGTCACACCGTGCGTTTCCAGATCCGCAACCGGACCGCCGCGACCGCCGCAACGCTGATCGTGCGCGGAGAGCTGCGCTCCGGCGACCGGGTGGTGGAGACGGCGGAGGCGCAGTTCGACTATCTGCCGCCCTATTCCGAACGCTTCGGCGGCCTGATCTTCCAGCACGACCCGGCCCGCTACGAGCTTCGCATCGTTCCCACCGGCTACAGCGAACCTTGAGGGTCCGTCAGTCGCGCCCCCAAAGCCCCCGCTCGCCCAGATCCTCGCCGCGCTGCCGTTCAAGCGCCTGGGAATAGCGGCGGAGCGCGAAGGACTCCGTCACATAGCCGATGATCCGCCGGTCGGTGGGAGAGGACAGCACCGGCAGGGCCTCCACCTCCTCGCTGCCGAAGCGGTTCAGCACGGTGCGGGCGTCGTCGCCCGGCATCAGGACCGCGTCGGCCTTGCAGGCCAGCGATCCGACCCGCGTCTCCGTCGCAGCCGCGTCCTGGTCCGGGTCGTGGATCATCGACATGTCGACGATTCCGGCATAGCGCCCCATTTCGTCCACCGCGAAGACCGCCTTGGTCGACCCCAGCGGATAGAGGCGGCGCAGAGCCTCCACCGTCAGGGTGGCGGGCACTGTCTTGGCGTCGCGGCGCATCAGCCGGAAGGCCGTCAGCTCAGACAGCCAGCCGATGTCGTAGGCGCCGCGGATCGGCACGCCGCGCAGGTGGAAGCGCCAGGTGGCGAAGGAATAGCCGAAAGCCTGACGCACCACCGTGGTCGACAGCACCACCCCGATCAGCACGCCCGACGCCGCCCATAGATCCTGCGTCGTCTCCAGCACCAGCAGCACCATGGTGACCGGGGCACCGACGATGCCGGCGGCGACCGATCCCATGCCGACCAGCAGCAGCAGGCCGCTGTCGATCCCCAGCCCCGGCAGGAAGGCGGCGGTCGTCTGCCCCAGCAGGCCGCCGAACAGCCCGCCGATGAACAGCGAGGCGCTGAACAGGCCGCCGCGGAAGCCCGAGCCCAGCGACAGCGCCGATGCCAGGATCTTCGCCGCCAGCGTCACCCCCAGCGCCAGCACGCCGCCCGCCAGCTCCGGCGGAACAGCGCCGGGGCCGCTGCCCATCACCGCCGG
Source organism: Azospirillum sp. TSO5 (assembly GCF_003116065.1). NCBI lineage: Bacteria > Pseudomonadati > Pseudomonadota > Alphaproteobacteria > Rhodospirillales > Azospirillaceae > Azospirillum > Azospirillum sp. TSO5. Next base: position 48,375 of record NZ_LGQY01000074.1, read on the forward strand.
CACAGCAAGCGCCAACGCGCCCACCGTCAGTCCTCCAATGGCCGGCCGCATCCAGCGGGGGACCGGCAGGCGGTTGAATCCGCGCTCCGCCACCGTCACCGCCTGCATGGCGAGGATGCTGAGCCAGCCGGCCAAAAAACCGACGACGCCGCAGGCGGCGTAATCCCAGCCGGCGATTTCCACCGGCCGACCGAGCGCCAGCGATGCCTCGCCGCCGGTCAGCAGGGCCGATACCGCCACCGCCATCGCCGCAGCCGCCCCGACCGGGGCCAGCACTGCCAGCGTATAGCCGCCGAGCACCAGTTCGAAGGCATAGAAGGCGCCGGCCAGCGGCGCGTGGTAGGCCGCGGCGATGGCCGCCGCCGCCCCGCAGCCGACCATGGTGCGCAAATCGGCCCGGCGCAGCCGCAGCCGCTGCCCCAACGAGGAGGCCATCCCGGCGCCGGCCTGGGTATAGGCCGCCTCCATGCCGACCGATGCGCCGGAAATGTTGGACAGGGCGGTCGTCACCGTCAGCCGCAGGCTGTCGATCAGCGACATCTTGCCGCCGTAGAGCGCGTTCGCCTCCACCGCATCGACGATGGCGTTGGGGCGCCAGCGCCGCACCAGCGTCGACAGGATACCCAGCAGCAGCCCGCCCGCCACCGGCACGCCCAGCGTCCGCAGCAGGTCGGGCACACCCTGCCCCAGCCGTTCGCCTTCCGGCAGGTCGAAGGCCAGCGCCTGCGCCAGCAGCACCGCTTCGTGCAGAAGCCCGACCGCCAGCCCGACCACCCCGCCGACCAGCGCGGCAAGCACCACCACAGCCAGCGCGCTGTTGCGTACGCTCCAGCGGTCGGACACGGTTGTGGCTGCGGACGCATCGAGCGTCGCATAGGGATCGTTGCCGGCGCGGGCGTTGTCGCCCACGCCGTCGATGGAGGCCGAGTTGTCAGGCATGATCACGCTGATTGGTAGCCCTTCCGTAAGGGGACAATGGGCCGGAAGGGCGTGAGTTCCGTCAGGGCTTGGCTTGCTGCGGTTTTGATTGCGGCTTTACCGTCGCCGGCGCGGGCGCCGACGGAGCGGATGGGGCCGGTGCGGGAGATACTGAGGGAGATGCAGTGGGGGTCTGCACCGCAGGTGCCGGCTGAACGGGTGCCGGCAGAACCGGCGCCGCGTCTGTGGTGGTGGGCGCCGGCGCGGTTCCGGCGCGGCGCAGCACCTGGGCGAGGTTGTCGCGCACCTTGTCGGCCAGCCCGACGTCGGGTTCGCCAGCCTCATGGAAGATCACGGTGAACAGCCGGCGCTGCGACAGCAGGAAATTGAGCGTGACGTGCAGCTTTCCCTGCGGCATCGCGCAATCGACCGATCCCGTGCGCAGCCAGACCGCACCGGCCTGTTCGGACGGGTTCAGGCTGACCGTCGGCGTGCCTTCGCAGCGCTGCTTCATGGCGTCGGCGAAGCTGTCCGACAGCTCGTCGATCTTGGCGCCCTCGCCCACCGCGCGCTCGCGGATGCCGCCGACGATGGGCCCGAAGCGCCAGGCGACGTCGGCCGGGCGGCGCTCCTGCGGGACCTTGTCCATCGGCACCAGTTCGGCGTCATGCACCCCGGCCGCCGTCAGCAGGCTGTCCAGCCCTTCCGGCAGGCGGTTCTTCTTCTCCGCCGGGCGGCCGGCGGCGACCTTGATCGGCGGGACGTTGCCGCCCTTGTCGACGCAGGTCTTCAGGTCGCCCAGCACCTTCTTCGTGCCGTCCAGCTTGAAGGCGATGCGGTCCGAGGCCGAAGAAACCACCAGTTCGTTCCCGCCCATCAGGGCGTTGACCAGCTCCTCGTCCTTGCCGTTGGAGACCACCAGCATGTCCGGCTGCGAAGCGATGGCGACCCGTTCCCGCTTCAGCTTCTTGTCGACCTCGATGGTCACCGGCCATTCGCCGCCCTTCGGCAGGTCGGCACCGGGAATGCCGATGCCGATGTTGGTCTCCCCCTTCGGGCTGCGGGCGAACATCAGCACATGGCCGGAGGTGAATTCCCCCTCCGCCACGCAATAGGCGAAGCTGCCGTCCTTCTTCTTGGCGGCGCCGCCGTCCCAGCTCTCGATCAGTTCGCCCGGCCCCTCCGGCTTCGGCGGAGCGGCGGCCTTGTCGCCGCCGGGAGTGCCGGCGGCAGGCGGATTGGCCGGCTTGGCACCCTGCTGCGGCGCGGCAGGAGTCAGGATCTCTTCTTCCGGCTCGGGCAGCCCGTAATAGGCGGCCGGCGGCATGTTCGGCTCGACCGGCACCAGATCCGCCACCGCCGGAGTCGACGCCACGCCCAGCAGGAGGAGCGCGGACAGCGGAACGGCAAGGCGGGCGGTCATCACGAGGTAATCCATAGATGGTTGTGGCGGCGAAGCTATCCGCGACCGCCCCCATCCGCAAGCCCAACCGCCCTTCCTGTTGCGGGAGGCTGACACCTGTTGCACGGGACACGCAGGGGGATGCTCCTACCCCCCGAAGAACGCGCCCTGCAGCGCCTCTTCCGACAGCGACGCCACCGGCCCGTCGCCGACCACGCGGCCCAGCCGCAGCAGGACGGCGCGCGGCGCGACCGCCAGCGCGCGTGCCGCGCTCTGCTCGGCCAGAAGCACCGCGGTGCCCGCGGCGGCGATGCGGCCGACGGCGGAAAAGACCTCGTCGGCCAGCTTGGGCGACAGACCGAGCGACGGCTCGTCGAGCAGCAGCAGGCGTGGCCGGCCCATCAGCGCGCGGCCCAGGCTCAGCATCTGCTGCTGGCCGCCGGACAGCCGCCAGGCGCTCTCGCCGCTCTTCATGGCCAAGTCGGGGAACAGGGCGAAGACGCGCTCGACATCCCGGGCGCGGTCGCGGGCGGCGGGCAGGCCGGCGACCTCCAGATTGTCGCGCACGCTCATGCCGGGGAAAACCCGCCGCCCCTCCGGCACATAGCCGATGCCGCGCCTCACCCGCGCCTCGGTCGCCAGCGGGCCGAGATCGGCGCCGTCGAACCGCAGTTCCCCCCGCGCCGGTACGAGGCCAAGCAGCGCCTTCAACAGCGTCGACTTCCCCGCTCCGTTGGCGCCGAGCAACGCCACCGTCTCCCCGGCTGCGACGATCAGCGACACGTCATCGAGCGCAGTGGCGCCGCCATAGCCGGCGGTCAGGTTGCGGATGGACAGCAGCGCGGTCATGCCGATCCCGCCCGGCCCAAATCCGCTCGGCCAAGGTAAGCCGTCGTCACCGCCGGGTCCCGCCGCACGCCGCCGGCCGATCCGTCATAGATCACCCGCCCGCGGTCGAGGCACAGCACATGCCCGGCCAGCGGCAGCAGGAATCCCATGTCGTGCTCCACCAACAGGATCGCCATCCCCTCCCCCGCCAAGTCGCGCAGCAAAACCGCCAGTTCGGCCTTTTCGCCGTCGGTCAGTCCGGCGGCGGGCTCGTCCAGCAGCAGGACCGCCGGGCGGCGGACCAGGGCGCGGGCCAGTTCCACCCGCCGCCGCAGCGCCGCCGGCAACCCGTCGCAGGACTGCCCGGCAAGCTCGCCGACGCCCAGCCGGTCGAGCGCCCAGCGCGCATGTGCCTCCGCCGTCGCGGCGTCCGGATCGAAGGCGAGCCGAGCCGCGGCCACCGCCTCCAGCACGCCGGCGCCACTGGGCAGCGCCGCCGCCTGGAAGCTGCGGGCCAGCCCGGCACGGGCCAGCCGGTCGGCGCGGGCGCCGGTGACGTCCTGCCCGCCGAGCCGCACCCGGCCGGCATCCGGCCGCTCCAGCCCCGACAGCAGGTTGATGACCGTTGACTTGCCCGACCCGTTCGGCCCGATCAGCCCGGTGATGCTGCCCGGTCGCAGGTCCAGCGACACGCGGTCCACCGCCCGCACGCCGCCGAAGGATTTCCGCAAGCCTTCGACCGCCAGCCCATCCGGCTGGGCGGGTGGCAGCGGCGGCTCCCTCGCCTCCGCCAGCATACGGGGCTTGCCGCTGTAGAGGCGGGCCGCAAGGCGGTGGAGAAGCCCGGTCAGCCCGTCCGGCGCCAGCACGACGGTCAGCAGCAGCGCGGCGCCGTAGATGACCAGATAGCCGCGCTCCAGGAAGCGGAACCATTCCGGCAGATGCAGCAGCAGCACGGCCCCCAGCACCGCCCCGGCCATCCGCCCCCGCCCGCCGACGATGGCGATGGTGAGGATGGAGACCATGATCGGAAATTCCAGCACCTCCGGCGAGACGACGCGCTGGGTATGGACGGCCAGCGCTCCGGCGGCCCCGGCGAAAACCGCGCTGATGCCGAAGGCGGCCAGCCGCAGCCGGCCGACATCCAGTCCCAACGTCCCCGCCGCCAGCGGATCGTCGCGCAGCATGATCAGCGACCGGCCGAGCCGCCCGCGCGCCAGCCGCCAGCCGATCAGCCCGCCGAGCGCCACCAGCCCCCAGACCAGCCCGGCCATCGGCAGGCCCCTCGGCACCGCCCAGCCGAACAGCACCACCGCCGGCACTCCGGCGAGCCCGTTGGAGCCGCCGGTCAGCTCCGGCAGGTTGACCGCCAGCAGATGCAGCACCTGCGCGATCCCCAGCGTCGCCAGGGCGAAGTAGTGCGACTCCAGCCGCAGCACCGCCAGCCCGACCGGCAGCGCCAGCAGCAGCGGAACCAGCATCGACAGCGGAAAGGTCGCCTCGAAGCCGAGGCCGTAGCGGCTGCCGAGGATGCCCGTCACATAGGCGCCGACGCCGAAGAAGGCGCCCTGGGCCAGCGACAGCGCACCACCCAGGCCGAAGACGATCTGGAAGCCGAAGGTCGCCAGCGCATACACCCCGGCAACGGTCAGGACGCGCAGGCCATAGGGCGAGGCAAAGGCCAGCGCATAGCCCAGCAGAGCAAAGGCGCCAGCCGCCAGAATGACACTCTCCACCCCGACCCTGCCCCCTCTCCTCCCCGGGGAGAGGGTTGGGGTGAGGGGGACGCGCTGCGCGGATCGCTCAACCACGACGCTTCACCGCTTCGCCGAACAGCCCTTGTGGCCGCAGCACCAGGATCGCCAGCAGCGTCAGGTACAAGGCCCCCAGCGCCACCGGGTAGGACAGCACCGACGACACCCCGACCTCGAACAGCGCGATCAGCAAAGCCCCCACCACCGCGCCCGGCACGGAGCCCCAACCGCCCACCGTCACCGCGATGTAGGCCTTCAAAATCAGGTCCCCGCCCGAGGTCGGCGTGACGAAATAGCGGTTGGCCAGCAGCAGCCCGGCTGCACCCGCGCAGGCGGCCCCGATGGCGAACGTCACCAGAATCATCGCGGTGACCGGCACTCCACAGGCGCGCGCCATCTCCGGATCCTGCGCCGTCGCGCGCAGCCGGCGGCCGAGTTGCGTACGCGCGAAGATCCATTGCTGCGCGCCGATCAGCAGGGCCGCCACCGCGACGATGGCGAGCGACTGCTCCGGCACCGCCAGCCCGGCGATGTGCAGGGTTTCGTCGCCGAACAGCGGCGGTGCAGCGCGCGGCTCCGGCCCGAACAGGATGGCGGCGCCGTTCTGCAGGATGATGCCGACCGCGATGGTGCTGATGAAGACCGACACCGGCGGCCGGCGGCGCAGCGGCAGATAGGCCGCCAGGGCCAGCAGCAGACCCAACGCCGCCATCAGCACCAGCACCACAGGCAGCAGGACGATGCCCGGCAACGGGATCAGCGGCGCCAGCGCCACCGCCAGCAGCCCGCCGGCCATCACGAGGTCGCCCTGCGCGAAATTCACCGCCGAGGTGGCGTTCAGCACCAGCACGAAGCCCAGCGCCACCAGGGCATAGGCCGCCCCCAGCGCCACCCCATTGACCAGCAGTTGAAACGCCGCCATCCGCTCACTTCGCCGCGAGCGTCGGGTCGTCGTACCGCTTCACCAGCTTCGGCACGCGGCTGGTCCCGTCATAGCAGACGATGACGGCGGAATGGGCCATGTTGCCCTTGCCATCCGACTTGTAGGTCATGGCGAGACCCTTGAACGTCTCCGCCGACAGCGCCTTGCGGATCGCGTCGGGCGTGCGGGCGCCGGCCTTCACCGCCTCCAGCACCATCGTCATCCCATCATACTGGCCGAGCGCGAAGGCGTCCGGGTCCTTACCGAAAGCGGTCCGGTAAGCGTCGGTGAAGGCCTTGACCTCTGGCGTGTCGCCGGAAATGGGCGAGGCCGCGGTCTCGGCGCAGACGCCCTTCAGCTCCGCCGGTTCCAGCAGAGCCGCGGTGCTCGGCTGATGCATGGCGGAGCCGGCGACGATCGGCAGCGTCACGCCGCTGGACGCCGCCTGCCGCAGCAGCAGCGCGGTCGGGCCGGAATGCAGGTGCAGCACCAGCACGTCGGGCTTGGCGGCCAGCGCCTTGGTCAGCACCGGCAGCAGGTCCTTGGCCGCCGGATCCACCCCCTCCTCGAACACCGGCGTGACGCCCAGCGCCTTGAAGGCGGCGTCGAGATGGGTCTTGCCGCTCTGCCCATAGGCGGTGGTCTGATAGATGATCGCCGGGTGCCGCTTGCCCAACGCCTCCACCACATAGCGGGCGTGGGCGGATTTGGTCACGGCGTCGCCGGGGAAGAAGCGGAAGACCCAGGGGTTGCCCTGCTCGGTGATCGAGGCGGTGCCGGACACGGTGACCAGCGGCAGTTTCAGCTCCTGCGCCAGCGGCAGCATCGCCAGCATCTGGGTGCCGAGCATGCTGGCGGCGACCGCCCCGACGGTTCCGCTGCCGGCCGCCCGCTCCAGCGCCGTCACCGCCGCCTCGGGCGAGGTGCCGGTGTCGACGACCTCCGACGCGATGGCGACGCCGGCCGGCGTCTGCTTCAGCGCCAGGACGGCACCGTTGCGCTGGCTGGTGCCCTCCAGCGACAGGAATCCGGTCAGCGGAACCAGCACCGGAAAGGACAGCGTGTCGTCGGCCCGCGCCGCCGGAGACAGGCAGGACGTGGCCGCCAGCAGGCCGATCAGAAGGGGAAGCGCGCGCCGCATGACCGAAAACTCCTCAACTCGCGCCGGCAACCGGAGCGACGCGGAGGGGACGGGGCGTTTGCGGCTGATCCGTCGGGTTCCGGTCGGCTCCCTTCGCCGGCATGACCCGGATCAGGTTCGATGGGTGTTGTCTCAGCCCCCGCATCCGCCGATCCGGCGAAAGGCAGGGGCACCCCAGCCGTGAACAGGCGGCGAGAGTGTCGCCGCCGGCCCCGTCCTGTCAAGAACCCAGCCGGCGACGCGCCACCAGGGTTTCACGATGCAGGATGTAGAGCCCGCTGCCGATGATGACCATGGCGCCGGCGATCACCGGCACGGTCGGCAAATCGCCGAACACCAGCCAGCCGAACAGGCTGGCCCAGACCATGCCGGTATATTCGAAGGGCGCCACCACCGCCGGCGGCGCGCGGCGGAAGGCCTGGGTCAGCAGCACCTGCGCGCCGGCGCCGATCGCGCCGACCAGCGCCATCAGCCCCAGTGCGAAGGCAGTCGGCGCCGTCCACACCGGCACCGTCAGCGCGCCGCTGACCACCGTCGTCGTCAGCAGCAGATAGAGCACGATGGACGCGCTGGTCTCCGTGCGCGACAGGCCGCGTACGGCCAGCGCCGCCAATGCATAGAACAGCGCGGCGCAAAGCCCGACCAGCACCGGCACCAGCGGCGCCCCGGCCGAGGGCTGCGCCATCACCACGACGCCGCCGAATCCGACCACCACCGCCGCCCAGCGCCGCCAGCCCACGGGTTCCCCCAACAGCGGCGCGGACAGCGCGGTGATGAACAGCGGCCCGGCGAAGCTCAGCACATAGACGTCGGCCAGCGGCAGTTCGCGGAACGCATAGAAGAAGCATCCCATCGAGATCAGCCCGGCGAAGGCCCGCCAGACATGCCCCCAGGGCCGCCGCGTCCGCATCGCCGCGATTCCGCCGCCGCGCCACAGCGTGTAACCGCCCACCAGCAGGAAGGCGACCAGCGAGCGCACGAACATCAGCTGCGGCACCGGGTAATCGGCGGTCAGGAACTTGATGAGCGTGTCCATCGCCGCGAACAGCAGGATCGCACCCAGGAAGCAGCCGACGGCATAGGGAACCGAATCGGCCTCGGCTGGCAGCAGGTCGGCGGTCTCGGCGTCGGTCATCGGATTGGTTCGGAACGGCAATGGCGGAGGTTGCCCACATTATGGGCAAACGCCCCCGCGTCCCAATGCCGCAACCGCAGGTCTGATAGGCGTGGGGTTTTCGCGGAGTTCAGGCTTCGGATGCCCCCTCCCCAACCCTCCCCCGCCTTTGGCGGGAGAGGGTGCCTTATGCGAAGCGGCGGCAGTCCCCTCTCCCGCGTGAGCGGGGGGAGGGTTAGGGAGGGGGCACCGTCAGCCGACACTCAACCGTGAGCAAACACCCTCTCACCTTGTCAGCACCATCACCAGCCGCTCCACCGGCGCATCGTTCACCAGATGTGACTCAACGATCTCATCAATGTCCTCCGGCGTTTCCGGCCGGTACCAGATGCCTTCGGGATAGACCACCATCAGCGGCCCGGCGGAGCAGAAGCCGAGGCAGCCCGTCATCGCCATGCCGACATCGGCCAGACCCTTCGCCTGGATTTTCTGGTCCAGCCGCTGCCACAGCGGGTGGGCGCCCTTGGCGGCGCAGTTGCCGCGGGGATGGCCGGGCGGACGCTGCTGGGCGCAGCAGAAGACGTGGTGGCGGAAGGTCTGCGGAATGTCGAGCGGCATCGGGCATGCTCCATGACCATAAAAATTATATGGTTTAGAAGCATGCCAGATTGCTGCGCTGCGGCAAGGGTTTTTGTAATCCTTCTAACCCACGGCACCTACAGCGATTCCGGCGCGATGAAATGCTTGGTCGGCAGAGCATTGGCGGTTAAGAATCCGCGGCAAGGGGCAATCCAGGAGACGCCGGTGCTGCTGAGCGGATCGGGGAAGGGCCAGCCGGGCGCAGTGCCGGGCTGGGTCGGGTATGCGCTGCTGCCGGTTCTCAACCTCGTCGCGGCCTTCGTGCTGTCGGGGCTGGTGATCCTGGTGATCGGCGAGAATCCGGTCGACGTGCTGTCGCTGCTGCTGTCGGAGGCTCTGGGCTATCCGGAGGCCATCGGCTACACCCTTTATTACACCACCGACTACATCTTCACCGGGCTGGCGGTCGCCATCGCCTTCCATTGCGGGCTGTTCAACATCGGCGGCGAGGGGCAGGCCTATCTCGGCGGCCTCGGCGCCGGGCTGGTGGCGCTGGCGCTGACCGGCTGGCCCTGGCCGGTGGTGGCGCTGCTGGCGGTGCTGGCATCGGCCCTGTTCGGCGCTGCCTGGGCCTTCATCCCGGCCTGGTTGCAGGCCAAACGCGGCAGCCACATCGTCATCACGACGATCATGTTCAATTTCATCGCCGCGTCGATCATGACCTGGCTGCTGGTGGACGTGCTGATCCGCCCCGGCAGCCAGTCGCCCGAGACCCGCGAGTTCGATCCCGGTGTCTGGCTGCCGTCGATGGACCGCGCGCTGGGCTGGTTCGGCATCACCATCCCGGCCTCGCCGCTGAACCTGTCCTTCCTGTGGGCGCTGGCCTGCTGCCTGCTGTTCCACATCTTCCTGCGCCGCACCCGCTGGGGCTACGAGCTGCGCACGGTGGGCCGGAACGAGCGGGCGGCGGTCTATGCCGGCATCTCGCCGTCGCGGAACATCATCATCGCCATGCTGATCTCCGGCGCGCTGGCCGGCTTCGTGGGCGTGAACGAGATCCTGGGCGTGCAGCACCGGGTGATCCTGAACTTCACCGGCGGCGTCGGCTTCGTCGGCATCGCCGTGGCACTGATGGGGCGCAACCACCCGGTCGGGATCATTCTGGCGGCATTGCTGTTCGGGGTTCTGGCGCAGGGCGGCGGCCAGCTGTCCTTCGACTATCCCACGATCAACCGCGAGCTGGTGATGGTCATCCAGGGTTTGGTCATCCTGTTCGCCGGCGCGATGGAGAACCTGTTCAAGCCACAGGTGGAGGCGCTGTTCCGCCGCCGCAGCACCACCGCCGCCGCAGATATCGCCACCGGGGGAAGGGGCTGAGCGATGGAGGACGCGCTTCTTCTGGCACTGCAGCTGCTGAGCGCCACCATCCGGGTGGCGACGCCGCTGGTGCTGGCCGCCTTCGCCGGTATGTATTGCGAGCGGTCGGGCGTGGTCGACATCGGGCTGGAAGGCAAGATGCTGGCCGGCGCCTTCTTCTCCGCCGCCGTCGCGTCGACGACGCTGAACCCCTGGCTGGGGCTGCTGGCCGGCATCGCCGCCGGGGTGGCGCTGGCGCTGGTCCATGGCTTCGCCTGCATCACCCACAACGGCAATCAGGTGGTGTCGGGCATGGCGATCAACATCCTGGTCGCCGGGCTGGCGCCGACGCTGGCCTATGCCTGGTTCCAGCAGGGCGGCCAGACCCCGCTTCTGCCCAATCAGGCGCGCATTCCCGCGGTGGAGCTGCCGGGGGTCGATGCGCTGGCCGGCGTGCCGGTGCTGGGGCCGGTCTACCGCGAATTGCTGAACGGCAACAATGTGCTGATCTGGGTGACGCTGGTCCTGGTGATCGCCACCCAATGGGTGCTCTACCGCTCGCGCTTCGGGCTGCGGCTGCGGGCGGTGGGCGAGAATCCGGCGGCGGTCGACACCGCCGGCCTGTCGGTGACGAAGCTGCGCTATCAGGCGCTGCTGGTGACCGGCGCGCTGACGGGGATGGCCGGCTCGTATCTCTCCACCGGCCACGGCGCCGGCTTCGTCCGCGACATGACCGCCGGCAAGGGCTATCTGGCGCTGGCCGCGCTGATCTTCGGCAAATGGCGGCCTGGACCGACCCTGTTCGCCTGCCTGCTGTTCGCCTTCACCGATGCGGTGCAGGTGCGCCTGCAGGGGGTGGAATTGCCGGGCATCGGCGTCATCCCGGTGCAGTTCATCCAGATGCTGCCCTATGTGCTGACCGTCCTGCTGCTGGCCGGCTTCGTCGGCAAGGCCGTCGCCCCGAAGGCGAGCGGCATCCCCTATGTCAAGGAGCGCTGACGCCATGACCGACCCGGCAGAGTTGCCCCGGATGATCGAAGCGGCCCGTGCCGCGCGCGAGAACGCCCACGCCCCCTATTCCAAATTCAAGGTGGGTGCGGCGATCCTTGGCGAATCGGGGCGCATCTTCGCCGGCTGCAATGTGGAGAATGCCGCCTACCCGCAGGGCCAGTGCGCCGAATCGAGCGCCATCGGCGCCATGGTCACTGCCGGTGACCGCCGCATCCGCGCCATCGTCGTCATGGGCGGCGAGGCGGGGGCGGAGGAAATCTGCACACCTTGCGGCGGTTGCCGCCAGCGCATCCGCGAATTCGCCACGCCGGAAACCCCGATCCACATCTGCGACCCGGCCGGTCTGCGGCGGACCTTTTCGCTGGAGATCCTGTTGCCCGAATCGTTTGGCCCCACCAATTTAGCCTTCTGAGCGGAGTTTCCCGACATGACGGCAGCCCGCGCCGCCGCGGACATCCTTCACCGTGCCTCCGGCCACCGGCCGCGGGTCGGCATCGTGCTGGGTTCCGGCCTGGGCGACATCGCCGACCGCATCGCCGATGCCGTATCCATCCCCTACGGCGAGATCGCCGGCTTCCCGGTCCCCAGCGTCTCCGGCCATGCCGGGCGGCTGGTCGTTGGGCAGCTCGGCGGGGTCGAGGTCGCCTGCATGCAGGGCCGCGTCCATGCCTATGAAGGCAACGGCTTCGATGCGCTGAAAACCGCCGTGCGGGCGCTGAAGCTGGCCGGCTGCGACACACTGGTGCTGACCGCCGCCGTCGGCTCGCTCCGGCTGGAGGTCGGGCCGGGCCGACTGATGGCGATCAGCGACCATCTGAACCTGCTGGGTTCCAACCCCCTGACCGGCCCGAACGACGAAGCCTTCGGCGAGCGCTTCCCCAGCATGACCGACGCCTGGGATCCGGCTCTGCGCAGCCTCTTGAAGGACGTCGCCGCCGGCCTGTCCATCGATCTGGCGGAGGGCATCTATGCCGCCTATCCCGGCCCGTCCTTCGAGACGCCGGCCGAGGTGCGGATGATGAAGCTGCTCGGTGCCGACGCGGTCGGCATGTCCACCGTTCCGGAATGCATCATCGCCCGCCATTGCGGCCTGCGGGTCGTCGGCTGCGCGGTCGTCACCAACCTGGGGGTCGGGCTCGGCGACGGGCCGGTCGACCATCACCAGACCCTGACTGCCGCATCTGCGGCAGCCGCCGACCTGGAGCGCCTGCTGGTCGGTTTTCTCGAACGCCTGCATGAAAAGGACGGGTCCCGGTCATGAAACTGTCTGCCGACCTGCAAAGCGCGCTCGACGCCAGCGCCAACGCCCCGTCCGACGCCGATCTGGCGCGCCGTGCCGTGGGCATGCTCGACCTCACCAGCCTGAACGGCGACGACAGCGACCGGGTGGTGCAGGATCTCTGCGCCCGCGCCGTCACGCCCGTCGGGCCGGTCGCCGCCGTCTGCGTCTGGGCGCGCTTCGTCCCCACTGCCCGCAAGGCGCTGGAGGGAACGCCGGTGAAGGTCGCCACCGTGGTGAATTTCCCGACCGGCGAGGCCGACGCCTCCTCGGTGGCGGCGGAAACCCGGCGCGCCATCGCCGACGGCGCCGACGAGATCGACGTGGTGCTGCCCTACAAGGCCTTCATCGACGGCGCCCGTACCCAGCCGATGAATGTGGTGAAGGCCTGCCGCGAGGCCTGCGGCGACAAGGCCCTGATGAAGGTGATCCTGGAATCGGGCGCCTTCCCCGACGCCGACCTGCTGGCCTGGGCGGCCCGCGACGCCATCGCCGCCGGAGCCGATTTCCTGAAGACCTCCACCGGCAAGACCCAGCCGGCCGCCACCCTGCCGGCGGCGGCGGTGATGCTGGACTGCATCTATGAATCGGGCAAGCCGGTCGGCTTCAAGGCGTCCGGCGGCATCCGCGACGCGGCGGAGGCGGCGCGCTATCTGGCGCTGGCCGACCATATCCTGGGGGAAGGCTGGGCAACGCCGCAGACCTTCCGCTTCGGCGCGTCCAGCCTGCTCGACTCGCTGCTGGTGGCGGCCGGGCATGGGGAGCGGGAGGGCGAACGCGAACCGGCCCCGGCGGGAGGGTACTGAGGCATGCTTCCGCAGGAGATCGTTCGCGCCAAGCGCGATGGCCAGCTGCTCGACGCCGCCACCATCCAGGATTTCGTGCGTGGCATCACCGACGGCAGCGTGTCGGAGGCCCAGGCGGCGGCCTTCGCCATGGCCGTCTTCTTCCGCGGCATGAGCCTGGACGAACGGGTGGCGTTGACCCGCGCCATGCGCGATTCCGGCACGGTGATGGAATGGCGCTCGCTGGACCTGCCCGGCCCAGTGATCGACAAGCATTCCACGGGGGGCGTCGGCGACAAGGTCAGCCTGATCCTGGCGCCGATGCTGGCGGCCTGCGGCGGCTTCGTGCCGATGGTGTCCGGACGCGGGCTCGGCCACACCGGCGGCACGCTCGACAAGTTCGAGAGCATCCCCGGCTATCGCGCCAAGCCCGACAACGACCTGCTGCGCCGGGTGGTGAAGCAGGTCGGCTGCGCGGTGATCGGCGCCACCGACGACATCGCCCCGGCCGACAAGCGGCTCTACGCCATTCGCGACGTGACGGCGACGGTCGAATCGCTCGACCTCATCACCGCGTCGATCCTGTCGAAGAAGCTCGCCGCCGGGCTGGATGCGCTGGTCATGGACGTGAAGTTCGGCAGCGGCGCCTTCATGCAGCGCCTCTCGGATGCCGAGGCGCTGGCCGAGAGCATCGTCACCGTGTCGAAGGGCGCCGGCCTGCCGGCGGTGGCCCTGCTGACCGACATGAACGAGGTGCTGGGCCGCAGCGCCGGCAACGCGCTGGAGATGCGGGAATGCCTCGCCATCCTGCGCGGCGAACCGGCCGACCCTCGACTCTATGAGGTGACGGCGGCACTGGCGGCGGAACTGCTGGCGCTTGCCGGGCTGGCGCCGGACGCGGCGGCAGGACGCGCCATGGCTGACCGCTCCATCGCCAGCGGCGCAGCGGCGGAGCGTTTCGCCCGCATGGTAGAGGCGCTCGGCGGACCGGCCGACCTTCTGGAACAGCCAGACCGGCATCTGGAAAGCGCACCGATCGTCCGCCCGGTCTTCGCCGAGCGGTCCGGCCTCGTCGGCGCCATCGACACCCGCGGCGTTGGCATGGCGGTGGTGGCGCTGGGCGGCGGCCGGACCAGGACGACCGATGCCATCGACTTCGCCGTCGGCTTCGACGAGATCGCCGGGCTGGGTGACGCCGTGGGGCCGGGAGACCGCCCGCTGGCGATCCTACACGCCCGCACGGAAGCCCAGGCCGAGGAGGCGGAACGGCGCCTGCGCGCGTCGGTCACGGTGAGCGATACGGCACCGGCGCGCGGGCCGCTGATCGCGAAACGTTTGGGGTAAAGTGCGCTTAACCCCTTCTCCCCCCTGGGGAGAAGGTTGGGATGAGGGGGTTCGGCGCAGCCGAAGAGAGCCACGAAGCGCATCCCCCTCACCCTAACCCTCTCCCCGGGGGGGGAGAGGGGATCCGGGGCGGGAGAGGGAAAGCTCCCGGTCGCGACCTACCGCCGGAACAGGAACTCGCGGCCGACCTTCACGCGGCGTTCGCCGTCATACTCGATGATGTCGGCGGTCGCGTAGGTCTCGGTCCAGCGTTCGGGCAGGTAGCTGCCGGTGCCGATCACGTCCACCGGGGCGTTGGCCTCCGCCATCAGCCGGCACTTGGCCGGGCCGAAGCCGCTGCTGGCGACGATCTTCACCGCCGGGAAGCCGGCCTCGTCCAGCCTTTCGCGCACATAGTGGATCGCCGCGGCCGACACGCCGGTGCCGATCAGGTAGCGCAGCTGCGTCTCGTCGCGATAGCCGCGGATGGCATGCGGCGCATGGCGCTCCAGCACCGCGTAGGAGCCGGGCGGGTCCAGCCCCTCGACGAAACGGCCACCGGGGGTGTCGAGCCGCAGCGACAGCTTGCCTTGCGCGGCCAACTGCGGGAAGCGGCGGCAAACCTCAAGCCCGTCGGTGATCTCCCGGCCGAAATAATCGACCAGCACGGTCAGGGCCAGGTCGGGGAAGGTCTCGTGGAACATCTCCGCCGCGCGCACGGTCGAGCCGGCATAGCCGATCAGGGCGTGCGGCATGGTGCCCATGCCCCGTTCCTGCCCGAAATAGGAGGCGGTGGCGTCGGTGGCGTTGCCGACGAAGCCCTTGGCGCCGACCTTGCGCTTCGCCCGGTCGGACCCGACGGAGGCCGCATAGGCCATCATTTCCGCCATCTCGGTCCCGGCGCAGTGGCGGGCGTCCATGGCGAGGAAGGCGACCTTGGGCAGGTCGGCGCACATGGTGAAGGCGTTGTAGGCGGCGACGCTGGCCGGACCCAGCTTCTGCAGCAGGATCGTCTCGCAATCGACCAGATGGTAGAAGGAGCCGGTGATGTACATGATCGGCTCGCCGGCGCCGACCCACTTGCCCTCGGGGTAGTTCAGTTCGATCTGGAAGCTGGTGTTGCGTTCCCGCGCCACCGACTCCAGCCAGTCCACCGCAAGGCGCGGGGCGCAGACCACCGGACGCCGCATGAAGATCGCATAGGTGACGGTCTTGTCGCCGAACTTGCCGACCGCCTCCTTGGTGCGGCGGAAATAGGTGTCCGTCCAGTCGGGCACCGCCGCGGAGGACGGATGGAGGGCCGTCGGCCGTCCATCGACTGACCGGCTGCCAACTGATCGGTTATCGGTGTCGCTCATACCCGTCACCCTCGCCTTCCGCCCCTGTCTATGCCCGCGTCCGCGCCTGTGTCTGCGCATGGCTTTGCAGTGCTTCGTTATGGATGGTCCGGCCACCGGACAGGGCAGCCGGCCGGTTGTGTTGGAATCCCAGCATTATACGCCCCGGTCGGTCGGGGGAAGAGGCTTCCCACCCTATCAACCCGCGGCGGATGGCTGCGTTGCGTTTTTCGGCGGGGATTCAGCGGCCGTCTCCGGGAAAAATCTCAAATGCTTTCGAAAGCTGCCCTGCAATCCCACAGTCAATCACCGTCGATCTACCGGCAATCAAAGAAAAACCAGATAAAATACCTTTATTTGACCTACCACTTCCGCGCTTTTAGAGTTTTGGAACCGGTTCGGCGGCAACAACTCGGCAGTGCGGAATGACCAAGGCATCAGTCTCTGCCGAAGCCGGCCAAGGCAGCCTGCCCTCCTTCGATGGAACCGGAAACCGGATCGTCCTGACATTGCTGGGGCTGATGCTGGCTTTCGCCGGCGCCGGGATCGGCAGTGCGCTGCTTCTGCGCCCGGCCCCCGCCCAGGGCGCCTATTCCCCTGCCCGCGTCGAGGCGACACCGGCCGTCTATGCCGCCCTGCCCACCCTGACGGTCACGCTCAACGACGGCCGCCGGTTGCAGGAGCTGCGGCTGCGCGCCGTTTTGGAATTCGACCCGTCGACCCCGATGGAGACGGTCACGCCGCATCTGCCGCGCATCGCGGACGCCATCGAACGGCGCCTGCTGGAGGTCGACCCCGCCGAACTGCGTGGGGCGGAGGGGCAGGTCTATGTCAAGGACGCGTTGCGCTACGTCGCCAACAAGACCATGCGTCCGCTGAAGCTTCGGCAAGTGCTGATCCAGGACATGCTGCTGCGCTGAGGGCGCGCTTCCCAACGCCCGCCCCGACCCCATATCCTGCCCGACGACATTCGTTCGTGGGTTAAAGGTCCAGTTGCGGAAGGAGACGGCCGTGGCCGAGTTCGATTTCGACCTCTTCACCATCGGGGCGGGGTCCGGGGGCGTCGCCGCCAGCCGGCGCGCGGCGTCCTACGGCGCCAAGGTGGCGATCTGCGAGGGCAGCCGCGTCGGCGGCACCTGCGTGATCCGCGGCTGCGTGCCGAAAAAGCTGCTGGTCTACGCCGCCCAGTTCCGCGACGGCTTCGAGGATTCCTGCGGCTATGGCTGGAACTCGCACACGCCGACCTTCGACTGGGAAACGCTGATCGCGCGCAAGGACCGCGAGATCGACCGGCTGAACGGCATCTACATCAATATGCTGAAGAACTCCGGCGTCACCCTGTATGAAGGGTTCGGCCGGATCATCGACCCCCACACGGTCGAGGTCGACGGCAAGCGCTACACCGCCCGCAACATCCTGATCGCCACCGGCGGCTGGCCGACCCTGCCGCAGGTGGAAGGGATGGAGCATGCTGCGACCTCCAACGAGGCGCTGCATCTGGAAACACTGCCCCACTCCGTCCTGATCATCGGCGGCGGCTACATCGCCGTGGAGTTCGCCAGCATTTTCCGCGGGCTGGGCGCCGAAGTAACGCTGATGATCCGCGGCGACGACCTGCTGAACGGCTTTGACGACGACATCCGCATCGCCCTGGCGCAGGAGATGCGCAAGCGCGGCATCAACATTATTTCGCGCTGCAAGCCGGCGAAGCTGGAAAAGGGTCCCGGCGGCTACACCCTGACCGACCATATGGGCCGCGAGCATTCCGCCGGCCTGGTGATGGCCGCCACCGGCCGCCGTCCGAACACCAAGAATCTCGGCCTGGAAGAGGTCGGCATCACCCTGAACGAGGCCGGCGCGATCCCGGTCGACGAGTGGTCGCGGACCTCGGTCGACAGCATCTATGCCATCGGCGACGTCACCGACCGCATGGCGCTGACCCCGATCGCCATCGCCGAGGGCCGGGCGTTGGCCGAAACGCTGTACAACGACAACCCGATGCACATCGGCTACGACAACGTGCCGACCGCGGTGTTCTCGCTGCCGCCGCTGGGCACCGTCGGCCTGACCGAAATGCAGGCCCGCGCCAAATACCCGCAGGTCGACATCTACAAGGCCGGCTTCCGCCCGATGAAGCACACCTTGTCCGGCCGTGACGAGCGGGTGCTGATGAAGCTGGTGGTGGACGGCGAAAGCCAGCGCGTGCTGGGCTGCCACATGATGGGCATGGATGCGCCGGAGATGATGCAGCCGATGGCCATCGCCATGAACTGCGGCGCCACCAAGCGCGACTTCGACCGCACCATCGCGCTGCACCCCTCCACATCGGAAGAATTCGTGCTGATGCGCGAGAAGGCGGAGCCGGAAAAGAAGATCTGACCCTCTCAGGGATCGGGTCGGCAGCAATGGCCGCAAGGTTGGCGGCACGGGGGGACCATCCCTTCGTGCCGCCATTTTCATAAGAAGCCGTCCTCGGCATGCCTCAAGCGATATAGCACGCCAAGACAGGGATTTTTCTTGGAACGCTTCTAAAGCCTCCTGGGTTGAGGGCATGGAGCGGCCCGGTGCCGGTCGCTCCGATCCTCGGCCCCCCGCCAAACGGGCCATCAGACGCAGGAGGAGTCCCTCGCATGTTCATGCATAACAAAAAGCTCATGTACACGGTCCGCGTGTCGGAGCCGAACCCGGTGCTCGCCAGCCTCATGCTTGAGCAGTTCGGCGGGCCGCAGGGCGAGCTTGCCGCGGCCATGCGCTACTTCACCCAGGGTCTGGCCGACGAGGATCCGGGCCGCAAGGACATGCTGATCGACATCGCGACCGAGGAGTTGAGCCACCTGGAGGTCATCGGTTCCATCGTCGCCATGCTGACCAAGGGCGCCAAGGGCAAGCTGGCCGAAGGGGCGGAGGCGACCACCGACCTGTACGCCAACATCACCCAGGGCAACGGCAGCCACACCCTGTCGCTGCTGTATGGCGGCGGGCCGGCCCTGGTGAATTCGGCCGGGCAGTTGTGGACCGGCGGCTACATCGACAGCATCGGCGAGCCGACGGCCGATCTGCGCTCCAACGTCGCGGCGGAAGCGCGCGCCAAGATCATTTACGAGCGCCTGATCAACGTCACCGACGATCCGGGCGTGAAAGATGCGCTGGGCTTCCTGATGACCCGCGAAATCGCCCACCAGAAGAGCTTCGAAAAGGCGCTTTACGCCATCGACAACAACTTCCCGCCGGGCAAGCTGCCGGGCAAGCCGGAATACACCGACAAGTATTACAACATGAGCCAGGGCGAAGGCGACATGCGCGGCCCCTGGAACCAGGGCGCCCAGTGGGAGTTCGTCGACGTCAAGATGGGCGACGCCCCGGTCAATGGCGGCGACGGCAACCCGACGGTCAAGCTCGCCGCGTCGGAACTGGCGGCGGTCAATGCCGTGGCCGCCCGCACCATGTCGAAGCCGGATTCCGATCCGACCACCGGCGCCGACCTGGGCGCGGGCCCGGGCGCCGGCAAGACCAAGACGACCGCCGGCGGGCGTTAAGCTCCACCGGCATTGCCGTCCCCGTCATTGCGCGGGGACGGCGGCCTCTTCCTCGCGGCGGTGCAGGCCCATCAGCCAGACCAGCAGGCACAGGGCCGGAATGGCGCCCGCCATCGACAGCAGGAAGAAGCTGACCCAATCCATCCGCTCCGCCAGCCAGCCGGAGGAGGCGCCGAACAGGTCGCCGCCCAGCTTGTAGAGGCTGGACAGCAGCGCATACTGCGTCGCGGTGTAGGCGACATTGCACAGGCTGGACAGATAGGCGACGAAGGCGGAGGTCGCGATGCCGGCGCAGACATTCTCCACCGCCACCGTCATCGCCAGGGTCGACACGTCGTTGCCGTTCCAGGCCAGCACGACATAGCCCAGGTTCGACACCATCTGCAGGATGCCGCCGATCATCAGGCCGCGCAGCACGCCGACCTTGCCCACCAGCAGGCCGCCGAGCAAGCCGCCGGCGATCGTCGCCCACAGTCCGAACAGCTTGCTGACGTTGGCGATCTCCACCTTGGTGAAGCCCAGGCTGATGTAGAAGGTCGAGGACATCTGGCCGGCCAGCACCTCCCCCAGCTTGTAGCTGGCGATGAAGGCCAGGATCACCACCCAGCCGCGCCGCTCCATGAATTGGGCGAAGGGCGCCACCACCGCTCCGTAAATCCAGGCGAGCACGACGGCGCTGCGGCCCGACAGATGCGGCCGGTGACCCAGCCATTCGGCGATCAGCTTTTCACGGGCGCTGGGCGGCGGCTCCTTCGGCTCGCGGCACAGCAGGATGGTGGCCATGCCGACCAGAACCAGCGCCGCCATCACCTCGTAGGCCGTGCGCCAGCCATGGTATTGCGCGATGTAGAGCGCACCCGCCCCCGCCGCCATCATGCCGAAGCGATAGCCCAGCACCAGCACCGCGGCACCGGCGGCCTGCTGATGCTCCTCCAGCACCTCGACGCGATAGGCATCGACGACGATGTCCTGGCTGGCGGAGCAGAAGGCGACCAGCACGGCGCACATCGCCGTCCACCACAGGTCCTGCCCCGGATCGGTGGTGCCCAGCCCCAGCAGCGCCGCGATCAGCGCCGCCTGCGCGGTCAGCGCCCAGCCGCGCCGCCGCCCGAACAGCCGCGTCATCACCGGCAGCCGCAGCCGGTCGATCAGCGGCGCCCACAGGAACTTCAGCGCATAGGGCATGGTGACCAGCGCGAACAGCCCGATGTTGGTGCGGCTGACGCCCTGTTCTGTCAGCCAGACATTCAGCGTGGCGCCGGTCAGCGCCAGCGGCAGCCCTTCGGAGAAGCCCAGGAACAGGATCGCCAACACGCGCGGGTCGCGGTAGACGGCCAGGGCCTGCCCCCAGGAGGACAGGCGCTTTGCCCGCCAGGATGTCGCTTTCACCGGGGAGGCTCCTCTCGGGCGTGGTCGGTTGCCCCCGATGTATACTGGCCGCGGCCACGCGCCGCCAGCGGCCCATATATTTCAGGGGCGAAGCGAAGTTCCTTTCATCTGAAATCACCCACGGTGGCAGGCGACCTGTCCCGATGGCACAGCATTGCCGGCAGGCGGGCCGAAACTGTGGAAAAGTTACCGCGAGTCGCGCTATAGAGTACCCCCCACGGGTTTCGCCGCCGGTCGTTCGCCGCCCGCCCGGCCCCCGTTCCGCAATCGTCAAGGAAGAGCAGGCGCGTCATGGTCGAGCGTTGGACACCCGCCAGTTGGAGGACGAAACCGGCGAAGCAGTTGCCGACTTATCCCGACCAGTCGAAGGTCGAGGCGGTCGAACAGCGTCTGTCCTCCTATCCGCCGCTCGTCTTCGCCGGCGAGGCCCGCCGGCTGAAGTCCAAGCTGGCCGATGCCGCCGCCGGCCAGGCCTTCCTGCTGCAGGGCGGCGACTGCGCCGAGAGCTTCGCCGAGTTCCACCCCAACAACATCCGCGACACCTTCCGCGTCCTGCTGCAGATGGCCGTGGTGCTGACCTTCGGCGCCTCGATCCCGGTCATCAAGGTCGGCCGCATGGCCGGCCAGTTCGCCAAGCCGCGCTCGGCCGACATGGAAGAGATCAACGGGGTCGAACTGCCGTCCTACCGCGGCGACATCATCAACGGCTTCGACTTCACCAGCGACGCCCGCGTTCCCGATCCGGAACGCATGATGCAGGCCTACACCCAGGCCGCCGCGACGCTGAACCTGCTGCGCGCCTTCGCCCAGGGCGGTTACGCCGACCTGCACAAGGTCCATCAGTGGACGCTGAGCTTCGTCGAGAAGTCCCCGGCCGGCGAGCATTTCCAGGAGCTGGCCAACCGCCTGGACGAGACGCTGGCCTTCATGGCCGCCTGCGGCATCACCGCGGAGACCACGCCGCAGCTGCGCGAGACCGACTTCTTCACCAGCCACGAGGCGCTGCTGCTGCCGTTCGAGCAGGCGCTGACCCGCGTCGACAGCACCACCGGCGACTGGTACGACGTGTCGGCCCACATGCTGTGGATCGGCGACCGCACCCGCCAGCCTGACGGCGCCCATGTCGAGTTCCTGCGCGGGGTGAAGAACCCGATCGGCCTGAAATGCGGCCCGACCACCGACCCGGACGAGCTGATCCGCCTGATCGACATCCTGAACCCGACCAACGAGGCCGGGCGCCTGACGCTGATCGTGCGCATGGGCTCCGACAAGGTGGCGGAGAAGTTCCCGCCGCTGCTGCGCAAGGTTCAGCGCGAAGGCCGCACGGTGGTGTGGTCCTGCGACCCGATGCACGGCAACACGGTCAAGTCGACCACCGGCTACAAGACCCGTCCGGTCGAGCGGGTGCTGGCCGAGGCGCGCGGTTTCTTCGAGGTACATCAGGCCGAAGGCACCCATGCCGGCGGCGTGCATTTCGAGCTGACCGGCCAGGACGTGACGGAGTGCACGGGCGGCGCCCAGGCGATCACCGACCACAATCTGGCGCTGCGCTACCACACCGCCTGCGATCCGCGCCTGAACGCCAGCCAGTCGCTGGAGCTGGCCTTCTTGCTGTCGGAAAAGCTGAAGGAAGGTCGCCAAACCCGCGAGGCCCAGCGCCGCGCCGCGATGGCTGCCGAATAAACAGCTGCGGAAAACAAATCGGGGGGCGCTTTCGGCGCCCCCCTTTTTCATGCCCTGATTACCGTTCGATTTCCTTGTTCCAGCGCTGGTTCCAGTCCGGGCGCTTCTCGTTGATGACGTCCCAGTCCACCGTGACGGCGTTCTTCATGTAGCCCTGGAACTTGTTCATCTCGTCGGCGACGTCGGCCGGCGCCGTGACCTTGGTGTTGGACGGGATCTGCGCGCCATACTGCAGGGCGGCGAGCTGCGCCTCCGGCCCCAGCAGATAGGCGGCCAGCTTCTGCGCGGCCTCGTTGTCCGGGTTCTTGGCGACGACGCATTCGCCGACCATCAGCACGACCGAGCCTTCCTTCGGCTGGGCATATTCCACCGGAATGCCCTTGGCCTTCAGGCTGCCGACGCCGGTCGGGGTCAGCGGGAAGATGGCCGCCTCGTTGGTCTGCACCATCTCGGCGATCTTGGCGGAGCTGGGGATGTATTCCAGCACGTTCGGGCCGATGGTCTTGCGCCAGGTGGTGAAGCCCGGATCGACGTTGGCCTCGGTGCCGCCCTTGATGCGGTTGTACATTAGGAAGGCGTGCAAGCCGAAGGAGCTGCTGGCGGCGGACTGGACGACGACCTTGCCCTTGTACTTGGCATCGGCCAGGTCCATCCAGCTGGTCGGCGGCGCCCAGCCCTTCTCGTCGAACATCGCCTTGTTATAGGCGAGGCCGGTCATGCCCATGTTCACGCCGACGGCCATGTCGCCCTTCATGCGCGACGACGGATAGACGTCGTTCAGCACCGGCGAGCTGTCCATCTTCTGGCACAGGCCCATGCCAATCGCGCGGTACATCAGCCCGTCGTCCAGGAAGACGACGTGCATCTGCGGATTGTCCTTCTGCGCCTGCAGTTTGGCCAGGATGTCGGACGAGGTGCCGGGAACCACCACCACCTTGATGCCGGTCGCCTTCTCGAAGGCGGGGAAGACATGCTCGGTGTAGGTCTTCTCCATCGTGCCGCCGTTCATGCCGATGTAGACCGTCTTGGTCTGGGCGGCGGCGGGGGTGGAGAGCGCGGCGGCCGCCGTGATGGCAACCGTGGCGAGACCGGTGAGCGACAGGGTACGCAAGCTGGGCATGCATGTCCTCCAATGGGCCAAAGGGTGAAGTCTCGGGTGAAGTCTTTAAGCGGTCGGTGAAAAGCGGTCGATGCGGAAGGGCTCCAGCGGCATCGGCGTCTCGCCGCCGGTGACCAGTTCGGCCAGCGTCTGGCCGACGCCGGGGCCGATCTGGAAGCCGGCGCCGGAGAAGCCGAAGGCGTGGAACAGTCCGGGGGTGGTGCGGCTGGGGCCGATGACCGGGTTGCGGTCGGGCGTGTAGCCCTCCACCCCGGTCCAGCAGCGGATGACGTGGGCGTGGCGCAGCTGGGGAAACAGCTCCGCCGCGTCGCGCATCAGGGTCAGCACGGCATCGCGCTGCGGCCGGGCGCGGTCGGCGTCCAGCGCGAAGCCGCGCCCGCCGCCGACCACCATGTTGCCGCGCGGCACCTGCCGGCCATAGACGCCGCCACCCTCCACCCCGATGTTGACGTCGAGGAAGCGGGGCAGCGGCTCCGTCACCGCCATGTTGGGGTGGAGCGATTCCAGCGGCACCGGCTCGCCGAAGGCTTCCGCCACCCGCCAGGACCAGGCGCCGGCGGTGTTCAGCAGGAAACGGGCGCGAACTTCCAGGGCATCGCCGCTCAGCAGGACGAAACGGTCACCGTCCTTCTCCACCCGGTCGACCGGAGTCTGTTCGCGCACCACCGCACCCAGCTTGGCCGCAGCGCGGGCAAAGGCGGGGGAGACAAGGCGCGGGTTGGCGTGGCCATCCTCCGGGCAGAGCGACCCGCCAATGGCGCGGTCGCCCAGCGCCGGCCAACGGCGGCGGAACTCCTCGCCCGTGATGATCTCCAGCCCGAGGCCGAAGCCCTGGCTGCGCTCGCGATAGGCGATCAGCGACTCAAGGTCGGGCTCACTACGCGCCAGCTTCAGATGGCCGGAGCGGATATATTCGGCATCGGTGCCCAGCAGCTCCGGCAGGCGGCCCCAGATAGCGTGGGCGCGCTGGGACAGCGGCAGTTGCTCCAGTGGACGGCCCTGCCGGCGCACGCCGCCGAAATTGACGCCGCTCGCCTTGGCGCCGCACCAGTCGCGCTCCAGCAGCGTCACCGACAGGCCGGCCTGCCGCAGGAACAGCGCCGCCGACCCGCCAACGATCCCGCCGCCGACGATGGCGACGTCGCAGTCGATCCGTTCCCGCATCACGCGACCTCCCGTCCATCCGTGCCCTCTCCCCCCCGGGGAGAGGGTTGGGTGAGGGGGATGCGCGGCGGAGCGCTTGTGGCGGGTTGGGACGGTGCGGTTGGCCGACCGGATCCTCGCAATGTGTCCCCCTCACCCTGACCCTCTCCCCGGGGGGGAGAGGGGATGATCGTCGCAATGGGGAGAGGCTTGATCGGCGGCTGCGCCCGCAGGCGCCCCACCCCGTCGGGACCGGTGCCCAGCGTGCGGGACAGCAGTTCCGCCGTGGTGGCGCTGCACATGCGGCCCTGGCAGCGGCCCATGCCGGCACGGGTCAGCGCCTTGGCGCGGTTCATCTCGCGGGCCTGTTCGCTGCGGGCGATCTCGCGCACGGCGCCGGCGGTGACGCCCTCGCAACGGCAGATCATCGTGTCGTCGGCGATGGCGTCGGCCCAGTCCGCCGGGAAGGGGAAGGCCGCCGACAGGCTGCGGCGGAATGCGGCGATGCGGGCGAGCCGGCCATCCAGCTCCTTCACCCGTTTGCCGTCCACCGGCCGTCCGAGATCCTCCAGCAGGGCCAACGCCGCGCGCTCCCCCGCCAGTTCCGCCGCATCGGCCCCGGAAATGCCGCTGCCGTCGCCGGCCAGATAGACGCCGGGAACCGAGCTGCGCCCGGCCCCGTCCCGCTCCGGCAGCCACGCCCGGTCGGCCTCGTCGAATCGGAAGCGGCAACCGGCGAGGTCGGCCAGTTGCGTCTCGGACCGCAGGCCGAGCCCGAAGGCGACGGCATCGCAACCCGTGCGCTGCTCCTGACCCCGCGCATCGCGCCAGACCACCGCCTCGACCCGCTCCGTCCCCTCGGCGCGCACCGGGCGGACGCCGTTGTGGATCGGCACGCCATGGGCGCGCAGCCAGCCGACATACAGCAGCCCCTTCGCCAGCGTCGCCGCATCGCGCAGCATGCCGGCGGTGGCGCGGGCCTGGACGGCGAAGGGCGTGGTGTCGAACACCCCCGCCACCTCGACCCCGGCCTTCAGATACTGGTAGGCGACCAGATAGAGCAGCGGCCCGGTGCCGAGGAAAGCCACCCGCCGGCCGACGGCGCAGCCCTGGAACTTCAGCGCCACCTGCGACCCGCCGAGCGTAAAGACGCCGGGCAGCGTCCAGCCGGGGAAGGGCAGCACGCGGTCGGTGGCGCCGGTAGCCAGGATCAGATGGCTGAAGGGCAAGGCCTCGCTGGCGCCGTCCGACAGCAGGTCGAGCGCACCCGCCTCGCAGTTCCAAACCAGCGTGCGCGGGCGGTAGTCGACCCTGTCGCGGATGGCGGCCATGGCGCGGTGGACCGAATCGGCCTTGCCCGCCTCGAAGCCATAAAGAGCCGTCTTCGGCCGGGTGAAGCCGCCATCCGGCGGTTGCCGGTAAATCTGGCCGCCCCAGCGGGCCGCCTCATCCACCACCACCGGCCGCAGCCCGGCGGCGACCAGCCGCTCCGCGGCGCGGATGCCAGCCGGACCGGCGCCAACGATCACGGGGGGGGCGATGACGGGAGGGAGAACTTCGCTCACGAATTCCACTCCCCGCCGCTCACAAGGCGCATGCCGTCGGCAATGAAGGTGCCGCAGGCACGCAGGCGTTCGCCCTCTTCGGTCCGCACCCAGCAATCCTGGCAGGCGCCCATCATGCAGAAGCCGGCGCGCGGGGCATCGGCGAACTCCGTCCGGCGCAGCCGCTCGCCATTGGTGAGCATGGCGGTCAGGACGGTGTCGCCCTCCAGCGCCTCAACCGGGCGCCCGTCGAGGGTAAATCGGACCACGCGCCGGCCCTGTTCGGCCACACGCTGCAGCAAAGCCATGATGACTGGTCTCCGAAGAGAGGACGGCCGGAGCGGATGCTCAGTGCTGGCCGACCAGGATGCGGTCCAACCCATAGACGCGGTCGAGCAGAAGCACGGCGACCGCGGTGATGCCGATGATCAGCGCCGACACCGCCGCCATCATCGGGTCGATGGATTCGGTGGCGTACATGTACATCCGCACCGGCAGCGTCACTGTGGACGGCGAGGTGATGAAGATGGACATGGTCAGCTCGTCGAAGCTGTTGATAAAGGCGATCAGCCAGCCGCCGGTGACGCCGGGCAGGATCATCGGCAGGGTGACGCGGCGGAACACGGTGGCCTCGCTGGCGCCCAGCGAAAAGGCGGCCTGCTCCACGCTCCGGTCGAAGCCGGAAATCGCGGCGATCAGCAGGCGCATCACATAAGGCGTGACGATCACGATGTGCGCCGCCACCAGCCAGCCGAAGCTGCCCGTAGCACCGACGATGGCGAACAGCCGCAGCATGGCGACGCCCAGCACCAGATGCGGGATGATCAGCGGCGACAGGAACAGCGCATTCAGGAAACCGCGGCCGGGAAACTCCCAGCGCGTGATGGCGAGGGAGGCCGGAACCGCCAGCACCACCGCCAGCGTTGCCGACAGCACCGCCAGCCACAGGCTGTTCCAGAAGGACTGGACGAAGTCCGGGTGATGGAACACCGCGTCGAACCAGCGCAGCGAGAAGCCGTTGGTCGGCAGCGACAGCGTATTCTCGGGCGTGAAGGCGACGAGGCAGACGATCGCCAGCGGCGCCAGCATGAAGATGACGACCAGGGTGTGGAAGATCAGGGCGACGGGTCCGTTGCGGGTCATGGCATCCTCACCCCAGCCGGCGGCGGTAATGGCCTTCCACCAGACGGTGGTAGGTCAGCATGACGATCAGGTTGGCGATCAGCAGAAGTGCTGCGACCGCGGCACCCATCGGCCAGTTCAGGTCGCTGAGATACTGGTCGTAGACCACCGTCGCGACCATCTTCAGCCGCCGCCCGCCCAGCAGGCCGGGAATGGCGAAGGCGCTGGCGCTGAGGCCGAAGACGATCAGGCTTCCCGACAGGATGCCGGGCAGGATCTGCGGCGCCACCACCCGGACGATGGCCGTGCCGCGCGAGGCGCCGAAGGACAGCGCCGCCTGCTCCACCGCCGGATCCAGCTTCTGCAGCGAGGTCCAGACCGGGATGACCATGAAGGGCAGCATGACGTGGACCAGCGCCACGATCACCGTGCCTTCGGTGTAGAGCAGCCGCATGCGGCCGATGCCGAACGCCATCAGCGCGGCGTTCACCGGCCCTTCCGGCCCCAGCAGCATGCTCCAGCCGAAGGCGCGCACCACGACGGAGACCAGCAGCGGCGCCAGGATCACCAGCAGGAAGATCGACCGCCAGGGGTTGGTCATCCGGCTGAGGATGTAGGCCTCCGGCACGCCGATCACCACGCAGATGGCGGTCGCCAGCGCCGAAATCCGGAAGGTGCGCAGGAAGATTTCCAGGTAATACTCGTCGGTCAGGACCGACAGGTAATGCTCCAGCGTGAAGCCGCCGGTGCGCCCGGTCGCATAGTCGAACTGGTTGAAGGACAGCAGCGCGGTCAGGAACAGCGGGATCAGCACCAGCGCCGAGAACAGCAGGACAGCCGGCGCCGACAGGAACAGCGGCGCGGTGGGGAAACGGCGCTCATGCGTCTCCTCGTCCGGCGAGGCCGGGGCGGTGTCGGGAAGGGTGGTGCTCATCCCGTCACCTCGAGCGCCACATCGGGCGCCTCCGCCATGGCGCCGCGATGGACGCGCACGACCGACGGCGACCAGTCCAGCCCAACCGTCGCGCCCTGCTCCGCCGGGGTGGAGCCATCATTCGGCGTCACCACCATCAACGTGCCGAGCGGCCCGTCGATGTGATAGAGCCACTGGCTGCCCAGGAAGAAGCGGTCGGCGACGCGGCCAGTCAGCAGCCCGTTCGCCGGGGCGGTCAGGTGCAGCTTCTCCGGTCGGATGCACAGCGTCACCGTCTCGCCCACCGACAGGCCGGCGGTTTCCACCGGAACGGCGATGCCGGCCAGCGACACCGTGGCGCCGGCACCGGTTGCGGTGACGACCTTGCCCGGCAACAGGTTGGTCTTGCCGACGAAGCGGGAGATGAACTCCGTCTCCGGATGCTCGTAGATGCGATAGGGCTGGTCGATCTGGGTGATGCGCCCGGCTTCCATCACCACGACGCGGTCGCTGATCGAGAAGGCTTCGGCCTGATCGTGGGTGACCATGACGGTGGTGGTGCCGACCTTGCGCTGAATCTCGCGCAGTTCGAACTGCATCGCCTCGCGCAGCTTGGCGTCCAGGTTCGACAGCGGCTCGTCCAGCAGCAGGACGGGCGGGCGGATGACCAGGGCGCGCGCCAGGGCCACGCGCTGGCGCTGGCCGCCCGACAGTTCGCGCGGGTAGCGCTTGGCATAGGGGGACAGGTGGACCAGCGACAACGCCTCTTCGACGCGGGGCTTGCGCTCGCCCTTGGGCACGCGCTGCATCTCCAGGCCGAAGCTGACATTGTCGAACACGGTCATGTGCGGGAACAGCGCGTAGCTCTGGAACACGATGCCCAGCCCGCGGCTGTTCGCCTTGGCCCGCGTGATGTCGCGGCCGTCCAGCCGGATGGTGCCGGCCGACGGTTCGACGAAACCGGCGATCATCTGCAGGGTCGTGGTCTTGCCGCAGCCCGAGGGGCCGAGCAGAGAGACGAACTCCCCCTTTTCCACCGACAGCGAGACATCGCCGACCGCGGTCAGCGGGCCGTAACGCTTGGTGATGTTTTTCAATTCGAGGAACGACACGGGGGGAATTCTCCCTCTTGCGACAATTGGCCTCGGTCTCCGGGCCCCACCTGTTGCCCCGATGGTTCCGCCGCACCCCCTGTCGCGTCAATCCGCTTTTTCCATAGGCAGAAAAGATTTTGCAAAAGCTTCCGATATACGGAATAGATGGGCCAACAAACATTTACTGATTTTCAGGAAGAGGCTGGAAATGAGCGCCGACACCCGCAGCAAGGCCGACAAGAGCACCGGTGGCGAGGGCGCCGGCAACGAGGAGGCGGGCGGCAAATCCAGCCTGCAGCGCGGGCTGGCGATCCTGCGCCTGCTGGCCTCCTCCAACGAGACGGGGGCGCGGCTGACCGACATCTCGCGCGCGCTCGACCTCACCCCGCCGACCGTCCACCGCCTGCTGAAGATCCTGGTGGAAGAGGGAATGGCGGAGGCCGACAAGGCGACCAAGCGCTACCGGCTGGGCATCGACCTGTTCGGTCTGGCGGCCCAGGCCGGCAACCCGAACAACCTGCGCGACATCTGCCGGCCGATCCTGCTGCGCCTGTCGGCGACCCTGCGCGACACCATCTTCCTGCTGGTGCGCAGCGGCTTCGACGCGGTCTGCCTGGACCGCAGCGAGGGGCCCTTCCCCATCCGCTCCTTCACCGGCGACATCGGCGGCCGGGTGACGCTGGGCGTCGGCCAGGGCAGCCTCGCCATCATGGCCTTCCTGCATGAGGAGGAGCGGGAGGAGGTCATCCGCTTCAACCTGCCGCGCATGCAGGGCGTGGGCATCATCGACGAGGTCTATCTGCGCACGGAGATCGCGCGGGTGCGCGATCTGGGCTATGCCAGCCGCTCCACCGGCCTGCTGCCGGGCATGTCCGGCGTGGCGGTTCCGGTGCTGGACCGCGACGGCCATGCGGTGGCGGCACTCAGCGTCGGCACTATCAGCGAGCGGCTGAACGAAGAGCGGCTGCCGGTGGTGGTCGACATCCTGAAACGCGAGTCCGCCGCCATCAGCCGCCAGTTGAACCCCTTCGACCCCGTCCTGCGCCGTCCCGCCGCAATTCTGGGAAGCGGCCCGGCATGAAGGGCGTAAAGAAGGCCGACCTGCCGACCAAGACCTGCCCGGTCTGCAACCGTCCCTTCACTTGGCGCAAGAAGTGGGAGCGGGTGTGGGACGAGGTGAAATACTGCTCCGACCGCTGCCGCAACGACGCCCGCAGGCGCGGTGAGCGGTCGGAGAACGACACGTCGCGATCCTGACCGGATCGCCAAGAAGAGTTGCCCCTTTTTCAATCACATGCCAGCATTCTGACCGGCCGGCTGTCCGCGCCCGCGAGGTGGGCGGCGGTAGCGGCCGATGGCATTCCCGTTGCATTCGCATGCACGGCTCGCAAGGGGTCGATGGATTTACGGGAGGAACATTCCCGGGTATTCATACCACATGCGGGCTAGAGACCTGCTGCCAGCAAAAATGCAGCCAACGATACTCAGCGACGAAGGGGGCTCACGATGTCGGTTCGGGGGATGGGGGATCGGGCGATGACGGTTTTGGGTATGACGCGCCGTGCGGTGCTGTGCGGCGTGGCCGCGGTGGCCTTCGCGGCGGCTGCCGGCGGCTCCCTGCCGGCATTCGCGCAGAGCAAGCTGAAGGTCGCCGGCATCTATACGGTGCCGATCGAGCAGCAGTGGGTCAGCCGCATCCATGTCGCGCTGAAGGCCGCCGCCGACCGCGGCGACATCGAATATGTCTGGGCCGAGTCGGTCGCCAACACCGACTATGAGCGCGTGATGCGCCAGTATGCCGAGGCCGGTCAGCAACTGGTCTTCGGCGAGGTGTTCGGGGTGGAGCGCGCCGCCCGCGCCGTCGCCAAGGACTATCCGAAGACCGCCTTCGTCATGGGCTCCAGCTTCAAGCCGCAGGAGCCGAACTTCTCGGTCTTCGACAACTACATCCAGGAGCCGGCCTACCTGTCCGGCATGGTCGCCGGCGGCATGACCAAGTCGAACGTGATCGGCATGGTCGGCGGCTATCCGATCCCCGAGGTCAACCGCCTGATGAACGCCTTCATGGAAGGCGCGAAGGAGGTCAACCCGCAGGTCAAGTTCTCGGTCAGCTTCATCGGCTCCTGGTTCGACCCGCCCAAGGCCAAGGAAGCCGCCTTCGCCATGATCGACCGCGGC
Organism: Azospirillum sp. TSO5; assembly: GCF_003116065.1. Lineage (NCBI taxonomy): Bacteria > Pseudomonadati > Pseudomonadota > Alphaproteobacteria > Rhodospirillales > Azospirillaceae > Azospirillum > Azospirillum sp. TSO5. The sequence goes on from NZ_LGQY01000074.1 coordinate 79,846, forward strand.
GCCGACGTGATGTACGCCGAGCGTTTCGGCGTGTCGGATGCGGCCAAGGAGCGCAAGGTGCTCGCCATCGGCAACGTCATCGACACCCAGCCGCAATATCCGGACACCGTCGTCGCCAGCGCCCTGTGGCATATGGAGCCGTCGGTGGAGCGCGCCATCGCCGCGGTGAAGGCCGGTAGCTACAAGGCCGAGGATTACGGTCCCTACAGCATGATGGCGCACAAGGGCTCCAGCCTCGCGCCGCTCGGCACCTTCGAGGCGAAGGTCCCCGACACCATCAAGGCGAAGGTGAAGGAGCGCGAGCAGCAGATCCGCGACGGCAAGTTCACCGTGAAGGTCAACGACGCCGAGCCGAAGTCGACGATGTGACGCCCGGCGTATCTGCAATGTCATCACCCGTGAAAGGCGGGCCGGAGGTCGTTCTCCGGCTCGCCGGCATTTCCAAGCGGTTCGGTCCGCTGCTCGCCAACGACGACATCTCGCTGACGCTCCGCGCCGGCGAGGTGCTGGCTTTGCTGGGCGAGAACGGCGCCGGCAAGACCACGCTGATGAACATCCTCTTCGGCCACTATGTCGCCGACGAGGGGAGCATCGAGGCGTTCGGCCGTCCCCTGCCGCCGGGTTCGCCCCGCGCGGCGTTGGAGGCCGGCATCGGCATGGTCCACCAGCATTTCACGTTGGCGGACAATCTGTCGGTGCTGGACAACATCGCCGTCGGCACCGAATCGCTGTGGCGCTGGCGTTCCGACCGGGGTGCCGCCCGTCGTCGGCTGCTCGACCTGTCGCAGCGCTTCGGATTGGAGGTGCGGCCGGATGCGCTGGTCGGCGACCTGTCGGTCGGTGAACGCCAGCGCGTCGAGATCCTCAAGGCGCTCTACCGCGACGCCCGCATCCTGATCTTGGACGAGCCGACCGCGGTGCTGACGCCGCAGGAATCGGCCGGGCTGTTCGAGACGCTGCGCCGGCTGACCGCCGACGGGTTGGCCGTCGTCTTCATCAGCCACAAGATGAACGAGGTCTTCGCCGCCAGCGACACCGTCGCCGTTCTGCGCGCCGGCAAGCTGGTCGCCACCCACGCCACCGCCTCCACCGACCGCGCCAAGCTGGCCGAACTGATGGTCGGCCGCAGCGTCAAGCCGCCGGCCCCCGCCCCGCTCAGTCCCGGCGAGCCGGTGCTGGAGCTGTCTCGCGTCACCGTTGCCTCCGGCCATGGCCGCCCGCTGCTGGACGGGGTGGACCTGACGGTGCGGCGCCATCAGGTGGTCGGCATTGCCGGCGTGTCGGGCAACGGCCAGACCGCGCTCGCCGAGCTGGTCAGCGGCCTGATCCGTCCCGACTCCGGCCGGCTGTCCTTGAAGGGCAGCGCGGTCGAACACGGCGACCCGGCCGACATGGTCCGGCGCGGCGTCGCCCGCATCCCGGAGGACCGCCACAGCGCCGGTCTGGTCGGCGCCATGGCGGTGTGGGAGAACCTGATCGCCGAGCGCTATCACGACTCCGCCTTCTCCCGCTTCGGCGTGCTGCGGCGCGGTGCGGCCCGGAGCTACGCCCGCAAGGTGATCGAGGAGTTCGACGTCCGCTGCCCCGGCCCCGATGCCCGGACGCAGCTGCTGTCGGGTGGCAACATGCAGAAGCTGATCCTGGGCCGCACCCTGGCCCATGGGCCGGACCTGATCCTGGCGAGCCAGCCGACGCGCGGGCTCGACATCGGCGCGGTGTCCTATGTCCACAGCCGGCTGCTCGACGCCCGCGCCGCCGGGGCCGGCGTGCTGCTGATCTCCGAGGATCTGGACGAGATCCTGGCGCTGGCCGACTGCGTCACCGTCGCCTATCACGGGCGCCTCACCCCGCTGCTGCCGCATGACCGGGTGTCGGTCAGCCAACTCGGCCTGCTGATGGCCGGGCATTGGGACGTATTGCGCGATATTCTGCCGGAGACCGTTCATGCGGCTTGAACCGCGCACCGATACCCCGCTCGCCCTGCGGCTGCTGGCCCCGGTCGGCGCGGTGGTCGCGGCGCTGGCGCTCTGCGCCCTGCTGGTCGCCTGGACCGGCGCGCCGGTCTTCCGCGCCTACGGCCTGCTGTTCGAAGGCGCCGTCGGCTCCCGCTTCGCCCTGACCGAGACGCTGACCCGCGCCACCCCGCTGATCCTGACCGGCCTCGCCGCCGCCGTCGCCTTCCGCGCCAAGCTGTGGAACATCGGGGCGGAGGGGCAGCTCTACATGGGTGCGCTGGCCGCCGTGGTGGTCGGCGGCGGCATGCTCGACCTGCCGGCCTGGGCGCTGATCCCGGTGGTGATGATCGCCGGCATGGCGGCCGGCGGCGTCACGCTTCTGGGCCCTGCCGTGCTGAAGGTCCGCTTCGGCGTCGACGAGGTGGTGACCACCCTGCTGCTGAACTTCGTCGTGCTTCTGCTGGTGTCGATGCTGCTGGAAGGAGCCTTGAAGGACCCGATGGGCATGGGCTGGCCACAGTCGGCCCCGGTCGCCGAGGCGGCGGAGCTGCCCAAGCTGGTGGCGCGCACCCGTCTGCATGCCGGGTTCGCCATCGCACTCGGCCTGTCGGTCCTGCTGTGGCTGGTCGATACCCGGACCATCTGGGGCTACGAGAACCGCGCGGTCGGTGCCAACCCGCGCGCTGCCGCCTTCGCCGGCATGCCGGTGACGCGGATCATGCTGCGCACCGCCCTGCTGTCGGGCGGGCTGGCCGGGCTGGCCGGCGCGGCGGAGGTCTGCGGGCTGAAGGGATACCTGACGCTCGACCTGTCGCCGGGCTTCGGCTACAGCGGCATCGTCGTCGCCATGCTGGCGCAGTTGCACCCTATCGGCGTGGTGGGCGCCGCGCTGTTCATCGCCGGCATCTTCGTCGGTGCCGACGCCATGAGCCGGGCCATGCCGGTTCCCAACTACATCGCCGACGTCCTGGTCGCCGCCAGCCTGCTGTGCATGCTGGTCGCCGGGCTGCTGGCGCGCTACCGGCTGCGGCGGGGGTAAGGGGTTATGGATTTCCTGTCGACCATCCTCGACATCCTGCTGTCCGCCGCCTTCTGGACCGCGGTGCTGCGCATCGCCACCCCCTATGTGCTGGGCACGCTGGGCGAACTGGTGTGCGAGCGGGCCGGCGTGCTGAACCTGGGCATCGAAGGCATCATGACGCTGGGCGCCATGGCCGGCTGGATGGCGGTCTACCAGGGCACCGATCTGTGGACCGGCGTGCTGGTCGCAGCATTCTGCGGCGCACTGCTCGGTCTGCTGCATGCGGCGCTGACCGTGCCCCTCGGCCTGTCGCAGCATGTGACGGGCATCGGCGTGACCCTGCTGGGCACCAGCCTGTCCTATTTCGTCTACCGCCTCGTCCTGCCGCAGGCCAGCACCCCGCCGACCATCGAGCCGTTCCAGCCGCTGGCCCTGCCGGGCGCCCTGGCCCAGACGTCGCTGACCTACCTCGCCTTCCTGCTGGTCGCGGTGGTCGCCTATGTCCTCTACCGCACGCCGGTCGGGCTGGCGGTGCGGATGGTCGGCGAGAATCCGGCCGCCGCCGAGGCGCAGGGTCTGAACGTCACAGCCATCCGGATCGGCGCGGTGGTGGCGGGCAGCGCGCTGATGGCGCTGGCCGGCGCCTTCCTGACCCTGTCGGCCTTCAACGCCTTCTTCTTCAACATGGTCAACGGGCGCGGCTGGATCTGCATCGCGCTGGTGGTCTTCGCCTCCTGGCGGCCGGGCAAGGCGCTGCTCGGCGCCCTGCTGTTCGCGGTGTTCGACGCGCTGCAGCTGCGGCTGCAGCAGGCGAGCGGTGGCGTCCTGCCCTACCAGCTGTTCCTGATGATGCCCTATCTGTTGAGCATCCTGGCGCTGGTTCTGGTGGCCCGCCGGGCCTCCTACCCGCGCGCCCTGATGATCCCGTACCGCAAAGGAGAACGCTGATGTTCGACCTGATCCTGCGCCGCGCCACCCTGCCGGATGGCCGCACCGGCATCGACATCGGCATCAAGGACGGCCGCATCGCCGCGGTCGAAGCCAACTTGGCCGGCGAGGCCGCCTCCGAAATCGACGCCACCGGCCGGCTTGTCAGCCCGCCCTTCGTCGATTCCCATTTCCACATGGACAGCACGCTCAGCTACGGCCTGCCGCGGGTGAACCAGAGCGGCACCCTGCTGGAGGGCATCGCCCTGTGGGGCGAGCTGAAGCCGCAGCTGGTGCAGGACGCCATCGTCGAGCGGGCACTCGCCTACTGCGACTGGGCGGTCGGGCGTGGCCTGCTGGCGGTGCGCAGCCATGTCGACGTCTGCGACCCGCGCCTACTGGCGGTCGAAGCCCTGCTGGACGTGAAGAAGCGCGTCGCCCCCTACCTCGACCTGCAATTGGTTGCCTTCCCGCAGGACGGCGTTCTGCGCTCAGCCGGCACTGAGGATCTGCTGCGCCGCGCGTTGGACTTGGGCGTCGACGTGGTCGGCGGCATCCCGCATTTCGAGCGCACCATGGCCGACGGCGCCGCGTCGGTCCGCCTGCTCTGCGAGATCGCCGCGGAGCGCGGGCTGCTGGTCGACATGCATTGCGACGAGACCGACGACCCGCTGTCCCGCCATGTCGAGACGCTGGCCTACGAGACGCAGCGGCTGGGTCTGCACGGCCGGGTGACGGGGTCGCACCTGACCTCCATGCATTCCATGGACAATTACTACGTCTCCAAGCTGATCCCGCTGATGGCGGAAGCGCGGCTGGGGGTGATCGCCAACCCGCTGATCAACATCGTCCTCCAGGGCCGCCACGACACCTATCCCAAGCGCCGCGGCATGACCCGCGTGCCGGAGCTGATGGCCGCCGGGCTGACGGTCGCCTTCGGCCACGACTGCGTGATGGACCCGTGGTATCCGCTGGGATCCGGCGACATGCTGGAGGTGGCGCATATGGGCCTGCATGTCGGGCAGATGACCGGCCAGGACGGCATCAAGGCCGCCTTCGACGCAGTCACGGTCAACCCGGCCCGCCTGCTGCATCTGGACGGCTACGGGTTGGAACCGGGCTGCAACGCCGACCTCGTGGTGCTCCAGGCCGGCAACCCGGTGGAGGCGATCCGCACCCGCGCCGCCCGCCTGTTCGTCCTGCGCCGTGGCCGGATCGTCAGCTGCTGCGAACCGGTGCAGGCGAAGCTCGACCTGCCGGGCCGGCCGGAAACGGTCGATTTCCTGCTGAAGCGGGGGTGAGGCGAAAACAATAGGCCCTCTCCCGCCCCGGGAGAGGGAGGGGACCCGCGCCGTCAGGCGTGGGGAGGGTGAGGGGTGACCCAAGAATCCCGAAGCGCATGGCCCGGAAGCGCATGGCTTCGCGCCCACCCCCTCACCCTTCCCATGCTCCGCATGGGCCCCTTCCCTCTCCCGGGGCGGGAGAGGGAGAGTCACGGCGCGTCATTAACCCTTCAAAAAGTCCCTCAACGCATCGGCAACCGTGCGCATTTCCTGCTCCGTGCCGATGGTCACGCGCAGGCAGCTCGGCAGGCCGTAGGACGGCATCTGGCGGACCAGGATGCCGCGGGACTTCAGGAACTGGCGGGCGGCCTCGGCGTCGTCCTTGCCGGCGGGCTGGCCCTTGAAATCGACCAGAACGAAGTTGGTGACGCTGGGATGGACGGTCAGGCCAAGCTCGCGCACGGTGGCGGAGAACCACTCGCGCCACTGCTCATTGTGGCGGCGGGAGCGGTCGAGGAACTCGGCGTCCTCCACCGCGGCGATGCCGGCGACATGGGCTGCGGTCGACACGTTGAAGGGACCGCGCACCCGGTTCAGCACGTCGACGATCCCGGCCGGGCCATAGCACCAGCCAATGCGCAGCGAGCCTAGCGCGAAGATCTTCGAAAAGGTGCGGGTCATCACCACGTTGGGGAACTTCTCCACCAGCTCCTCGCCGGCGGTGTAGTCGTCCTTGTTCATGTATTCGGCATAGGCCGCGTCGATGACCAGGATGACGTCCGAGGGCAGGCCGGCATGCAGCCGCGCCACCTCCGAGGCCGGCAGATAGGTGCCGGTCGGATTGTTCGGGTTGGCGAGGAAGACCAGACGGGTGCGCGGGGTGACGCGGGCCAGCAGGTTGTCGACGCTGGCGGTCAGCCCGTCCTCCGGCGCGGTCACCGGAGTCGCACCGACCGACTTGGCGCCGATCGGGTACATCAGGAAGCCGTACTGCGAATACAGCACCTCGTCGCCCGGCCCGGCATAGGAGCGGATCAGCAGGCTGATGATCTCGTCCGAGCCGGCGCCGCAGACGATGCGGTCGGCGTCCAGGTTGAAGCGCTTGGCGATGGCGCCGCGCAGGGCCGCCGAGCCACCGTCCGGGTAGCGGTGCAGCGTGGAGGCCGCCGCCGAATAGGCCTCCATCGCCTTCGGGCTCGGTCCCAGCGCCCCTTCGTTGGAGGCGAGGCGGATATGACCCTGATGCTCGCCGCCGACATAGGCGGCGATGTCGAGAATCCCCGGACGCGGCTGCGGGCCGTTCGGCTGGGTCATGGTCTGCTTACCTTCCGACTGAATGGGATGGGTTTGGGTGGGATGGGTTGGAACAGGATGGAACAGTCCTGGCCTTGATGTTCCATCTCGGAAAATGGGGGAGCAGGATAAGGCAGGAGCCGGCGCGGCGGCTCGCCCCAAAAGCGCGCATCAGCCCAGATGCAGCGGCACGGCATAGCCGCCGACGACGTTGACCCGCACCGGAATGTCGCCCGACCGCTCCAGCAGCTTGGCGAGGCGGGGGTCGGCCTGCCCGACGAAGTCGGCGATCTCGACCAGATGGACCGACGGGCCGCCGCCGCTCATCCCGGTGGCATGGCCGGCCGGGTGCCAGGTGCAGAAACCGACCGGCGGCAGGCCACAGGCCTCCAGCAGGTCCTTCAGCCGGCCGCGGCTGAGGTCGCCGCCGATCTCGATGCTGAGCAGCGTGCGGTCGTCGCCCGTCGGCTCGTGCGGGACGGCGGCGATGGCCAGCGCATCGCGATTCTCGCCGCGGGCATTGCCGCGCCCGCCGAAGGGCAGGCGCGCCACCACCTGCGGCCGTCCGGCGTCGGCCGACACCAGGAAGCGCCACCAGGGATCCGAATCGTCTTCTGCCGGATAGGGCACCACGGCGACGGTCGCCGTCCCCTCCGACACCGCACGCAGGGCGGCGGCCGGAGTGTTGACGGCGGTCATCGGCACGAATCCGCCGAAATGGTCGCGGGCGACGTCCCAGAATCCGCGGCGGTCCTCCGGCGCATAGACGGCGACGGCGAAGGGGCCCTGCATGCGGGTGAAGGCGGTGATCATCTCCCGCCATATGCGCACCACCACCTGGGCGGGGAAGGAGCCGGCATGGCGGGCCATCAGGCGGCGCAGGATCGTCGCCTCCCGCGCCGGGCGCAGAATGATCGGCTGCGTGCCGTTTTCGGCCGCGCCATTGCCCTTGGCCGCCCCAATGCGTTCCACCACCGCGGCGCGGCGCATCAGCAGGTCATGGATCGCGTCGTCGATCTGGTCGATCTCGCGGCGCAAATCGTCTAGCGGGGTCCGGGCGGCGGCCATGGGTCAGAAAACCATCGAATGCAAAGCCGGTTAGTAGTAGTCCGCATGCGCCCTGAAATCAAAGAAAACATTGACACTCCGAAGGCCGGCTTCGTAGCTATACCCTCCCGTTCCGCCACAGCTCTCTGACGGTCTCCGCCAAGGCGCCGCGAGGCTGGAAATCCCGAAGGCCAGAACCGCTTTCAAGGCACGAAACGACATGTCCGCGCCCACCTCCGCGCCGCAATCTCCCCTGGTCACCCCGGCCACCGACAGTGCGGCCCCCAATGACCAAGTCATGCCGGGCAAGCGCGTGCGTCTGGCGGTGGACCGGCCGATGCGGCTGGACAGCGGGGTGGAGATCGGCGGCTTCCAGATCGCCTACCAGACCTACGGCACGCTGAACGCGGACAAATCGAACGCCATTCTGATCTGCCACGCCCTGACCGGCGACCATTTCGTGGTGGAAAAGCATCCCGTCACCGGCAAGCCCGGCTGGTGGGAGATGCTGGTCGGCCCCGGCAAGCCGGTGGACACCGACCGCTATTTCGTCATCTGTTCCAACGTGCTGGGCGGCTGCCTCGGCAGCACCGGGCCGAAGGACATCGATCCCGCCACCGGCCAGCCCTATGGCCTGTCCTTCCCGGTCGTGACCATCGGCGACATGGTGCGGGCGCAGAAGCTGCTGGTCGAGCATCTCGGCATCGAGAAGCTGTTCTGCGTCGTCGGCGGCTCGATGGGCGGCATGCAGGTGCTGCAATGGGCGGTTGCCTATCCCGAATCGGTGTTCGCCGCGGTGCCCATCGCCACCGCCGCCCGCCATTCGGCCCAGAACATCGCCTTCCACGAGGTCGGGCGCCAGGCGATCATGGCCGATCCGAACTGGCGCGGCGGCAATTACCTGCTGGAAGGCACCAAGCCGGAGGCCGGTCTGGCCGTCGCCCGCATGGCCGCCCACATCACCTACCTGTCGGAAGCGGCGCTGCACCGCAAGTTCGGCCGCAACCTGCAGGACCGCAAGGCCGTCACCTACGGCTTCGACGCCGATTTCCAGGTGGAAAGCTATCTGCGCTACCAGGGCGCGGCCTTCGTCGAGCGGTTCGACGCCAATTCCTACCTCTACATCACGCGGGCGATGGACTATTTCGACCTCGCCGCCGATGCCGGGGGCACGCTGGCCAACGCCTTCCGGCCGGGGGGGCTGACGACGCCGGTGCGCTTCTGCCTCGCCAGCTTCTCCAGCGACTGGCTGTTCCCGACCTCGGAATCGCGGGCCATCGTGCATGCGTTGAACGCCGTCGCCGCCAATGTCAGCTTCGTGGAGATAGAGACCGACAAGGGCCACGACGCCTTCCTGCTGGACGAGCCGGAGTTCCATCAGGTCATCCACGGCTTCCTGGAGGGCTGCGCCGAGCATCGCGGCCTGTCCGCCCGCCGCCGCGCGCGCTGATTGGGGCAAGACGACCGACCATGGTGGACATTCGCGACGACCTGAAGCTGATCGCCGAGATGGTGGAGCCGAACAGCCGCGTGCTGGACGTCGGCTGCGGCGACGGCGCCCTGCTGGACTATCTGACCCACGCCAAGAACGTCGACGGGCGCGGCATCGAACTCAGCATGGACGGCGTGCGGCAATGCGTGGCGCACGGCCTGTCGGTGATCCAGGGCGATGCCGAGACCGACCTGAAGGACTATCCGGCCGGCGCCTTCGACTATGTCATCCTGGGCCAGACCCTGCAGGCGATGCGCCAGCCGCGCGACGTGCTGCAGATGATGTGCCGCATCGGCCGCCGCGCCATCGTGTCGGTCCCCAATTTCGGCTATTGGCGGGTGCGGTTGCAGCTGATGCTGACCGGCCGCATGCCGGTGACGGAAAAGCTGGGCTACCAGTGGTGGGAAACGCCCAACATCCATTTCTGCACGCTGCGCGACTTCGTCGTCCTGACGGAGGAAATGGGCATCACCATCGAGCAGACCCGCATCATCGATAGTGCCGGCCGGGTGACCAGCCACGCCCATTCCGGCCTTGCCAACCTGCTGGGCGAACAGGGTGTCTTCCTGCTGCGCGGCAACGGCGGCTGACGGTTTTCCGGTGAGGGCGGGAACTTCCCGCCTTCAGGCCTGTTCTTGGTACGTTCCTTTTCATGAGGCACGGATCATGACCAGCAAGCACACCGACGACCGCCGGACCCATCCCGAGCACGAGAACCCGAAGACCGGCGAGGACCACTCCAACCGCGACAAGAACCCCGACGACTGGACCACCGGCGACGAGCCGATGACCGGCGCCCAGGCGTCCTACCTGAAGACGCTGAGCGAGGAAGCCGGCTTGCCCTTCGACGACGGCCTGAGCAAGGCGGAAGCGTCCAAGCGGATCGACGCGCTGCAGGACAAGACCGGGCGCGGGAAGTAGGGGACAGTCCCCTCTCCCCGGGGGGAGAGGGGAATGCACACATCTCAGCGTCACGTAAGACATTGGAACAAAGCAATTTTGTCGGCCGTCATTCCCGCGAAGGCGGGAATCCAGCCACATCCGCCGCTGATCTGCGGAGCTTCCTGGATCCCCGCCTTCGCGGGGATGACGCAAAGTTCCTTTTGTTCCAGATGCTTATGAATGCCTGGAATTGTGTGAATACCATAGCTTCCCAGGGGATAGGGAGTTTTCCGCAAAGCCCCCTCGGCAACCCGGAGGCACTTTGCGCTGTTAACCAGGGCGATACCGAATCCGAACGGAAGGGTCGCCCTTATGCTCCGCCCCCTGTTGTTCCTGCCGGCCGCGGCGCTGCTGCTGACCGGCACCGCCATTGCCCAGACCACACCGGCACCGGGCGCCACCGCCTCGCCGCCGCTGATGACCGCGCCGCGGCCGGACGATCAGCCGGCGACCGGGGCGATCACCTCCCCGCCGGGGGTCAGCGGCGAGGCTCCCTCTCACGAGGTGCAGAACCCTGCTCCGCCGGTAACCGGTGGGCAGGGCTCGTCGCCGCCGGTGGCGGCCCTGCCGCCGGCCGCGCTCAACCCCGATCAGGCGCGGGCCATGGTGGGGACGGAACTGCGCACCAATGACGGACAGCCGGCCGGCCGTATCCTCGACTTCACCATGGACCAGACCGGCGACCGGGTGGACCGCATCGTGGTGGCACCGAACGAGGTGCTGGGGCTGGGCGAGAAGCTGGTGGCGCTGCCGGCCCGCATGCTGGGCAATGGTCCGACCGGTCCGGTGCTGAACATCGGCCAGGCGGACTTCGCCAAGGCGCCGACCTTCGCCTATGGCGACGAGCCGACGCTGACCCGACCGGAAAGCCAGCAGCCCAAGCCTTAACTGTTCAGGCAGCCGGTCGGCGGCGGAAGATGCCGGTCAGGCAGGCGACGAGGCACAGCCCGGCGCCCAGCCACAGCACCACGACGCTGCCGTCCGCCTTGCCGATGGCGGTGAAGACCAGACCGACGGTGGCGGCGCCCAGCGTCTGGCCCAGCAGCCGGCCCGTCGCCTGGATGCCGCTGGCGCCGCCGCTGCGCTCCTTCGGTGCGCTGCTGACCAGCACCTTGTTGTTCGGGGTCTGGAACAGGCCGAAGCCGAAGCCGGCCAGCGCCATCCGCCACACCATATCCAGCGTCGACGGGTCGGGCGGCAGCAGCGCCATCAGGGCAAGGCCGGTTGCGAACAGCGCCAGCCCCACCGCCGCCAGCCGCGTCGGTTCGTAGCGGTCGGCCAGCCGGCCGGAGATCGGGGCAACCAGCGCCACCGTCAGAGGCCAGGGCGTCATCAGCAACCCCGATTCGGCCAGCGAGCGGTGCAACACGTCCTCGAAGAAGAAGGGCATGGCGACGAAGACGATGTTCTGCGCTGCGAAGGAGCAGACCGACGTCACCACCGACAGGGCGAAGACCGGCCGGCGCAGCAGATCCACCGGCAGCAAGGGGGCGGCCTGCGCCAACTCGCGCCGCACCAGCGTCGCGCCAAGCGCCAGGGCCGCCACCAGCTCCACCCCGACCTGCCAAGTGGGCTGGCTGCCGTCCACCCCCTTGAAGCCGACGATCAGCAGGCCGAGCGTGGCGGCGTTCAGCGCGGCGCTCAGCCAGTCGAAGCGATGCCCGGCCGGGTTGGACACAGGCATCGACCGCGCCGCCACCGCCAGCGCCGCCAGCCCCAGCGGCACATTGACCGCGAACAGCCAGGGCCAGGACGCCACCGACAGGATCAGCGCCGCAAGGCTCGGCCCCGCCGCCGAGGACACCGCGACGATCATCGCGTTGTAGCCGACGCCGCGCCCGAGATGGGTGGACGGGTAGATGTGGCGGACCAGTGCCAGATTGACGCTCATGATCCCGGCGCCGCCGATGCCCTGCAAGACGCGGGCGGCGGTCAGCAGCGGCAGGTTCGGCGACAGCGCGCAGGCCAGCGAGGCCACGGTGAAGACCGCCAGACCGAACCAGTAGACCTTGCGATAGCCGATGATGTCGCCCAGCGAGGCCAGCGGGAACAGCGCGACGGTGACCGCCAGCTGATAGGCGTTGACCACCCAGATGGCACCGGCGGCATCGACCGCGAACTCGCGCTGGATCGTCGGCAGGGCGATGTTGGCGACCACCCCGTCCAGCACCGCCATGATCAACGCGACGGTCATCGCCGCCATCGCCCAATAGCGCTGCGGGGTCGGCAGCCCGTCCGATGCCGCGACGGGCGGCTGGCGGACGGCGGATGCGGCGGCGGCGAGAGGCTGGACGGGAAGATCTGGCATGGGGATCAGCATAGAGTCCGATCCACTCTGTGCGGTCGCAGCAATTTCGCATGAAAGCATTGCGACAGCCGAGCGCAGGGCTGGGTCTCTATCCGGCCGGAACCCCTCCCCCGCCCTCCTGTTGGAAGGAAACGCGAGCCAACAGGAAGGAGCGCCACCATGACCAAGCACATCCCGCCCGTCCCGCCCGAGGGCCGCAGCGACAAGGGTCCCGGCGAGCCGGCGACCAGCGCGACCCCTGACGACGGCGTCAGCAACCGCGGCGCCCCCAATACCAAGGAACAGGGCCAGCAGGGCAACACCTGGCAGAACACCACCCACCAGGGCTATCAGCAGGATCGGTGAGGCATGACCAAGCGCAACGAGGCGACCGACCGCCACCATGGCGGCCCCGGCAGCAGCCAGCAGAACGCCGACAAGCCGACGACCAATCCGGAAAAGCACCCGCATCCGGGCGAACCCACCAACACCCGCCACTCCGGCACCTCCGGCGGCGGCGGCGAACGCGACCTGCACCACACGCACGACCCGAAGACGAAGCGGTAGGGGGGTGTAGCGCCCTCTTCCGTCCCGGGAATTTCCCTTTCAACCCCGGGATTTCCCCCTCTCCCCCCGGGGAGAGGGGACATTGGGTGTGAGAGTTCACTTCACGACGCCAAATCCTTCAAAATCGGACAATCCGGGCGGTGGTCGCCGTGGCAGGCGTCGGCAAGCTCGTGCAGCGTGTCGCGCATCGCCTGCAACTCGGCGATCTTCGCCTCCAGCTCGTCGATGTGTTGGAGCGCGATCCGCTTCACCTCCGAACTGCAGCGGGAGCGGTCCTGCCACAGCCCGACCAGCTTCTGGATCCGCTCGATCCCAAAGCCCAGCGTCCGCGCCCGCTTGACGAAGCGCAGCACATTCACGTCGCGGTCGCTGTAGACGCGGTAGCCCGACGCCGTCCGCCCGGCCTCCGGAATCAGGCCGATGGATTCGTAATAACGGATCAGCTTGGCGTTGACGCCGGACGCCTTGGCGGCGTCGCCGATGGTCATGCCGTCCTTCATCGCAAATCCTCGTTCTTCGGCGGAGTCCAGCCGCGCAGGGTCAGGGCGTTCACCACCACGCTGACCGAACTCAGCGCCATCGCCGCCCCCGCCAGCACCGGGCTGAGGTTGCCCGACGCCGCCAGCGGGATGCCGATCACGTTGTAGGCGAAGGCCCAGAACAGCCCCTGGCGGATCTTCGAATAGGTCCGGCGCGACACGTCGATGGAGCCGGCGACCAGCCTGGGATCGCCGCGCATCAGGGTGACGCCGGCGCTGTGCATCGCCACATCGGTCCCGGTCGCCATGGCGATGCCGACATCGGCGGCGGCCAGCGCCGGTGCGTCGTTGATGCCGTCGCCGACCATGCCGACGACCTTGCCCTCCCCCTTCAGCGTCGCGACGACGGCGGCCTTGTCGCCGGGCAACACCTCGGCGAACACGCGCTCGATGCCCAGCGCCGCGGCGACGGAGCGGGCGGCGCCCCAACCGTCGCCGGTCACCATCACCGGCTCCACCCCCTGCGCCTTCAGCGAGGCGACGGCGGTGATCGCGCTGTCCTTCACCGTGTCGCCGAAGGCAACGAGGCCGAGCAGGCGCGGCGTCTCGCCGACTTCGATCAACCAGGACAAGGTGCGGCCGGTCGCCGCCAGCGCCTCGGCCGGTTCGGCCAGCGGACCGGGCTGCAGGCCGGCCTCTTCCACCGCACGGACGTTGCCGAGCTGCAGGCGGCGCCCCGCCACCGTGCCGGAAACGCCACGGCCGGCCAAGGCGCGGAAGTCCGTGACCGCCTCCGCCGCCATGCCCGCCGCCTTGGCGCGGTCGCGCAGCGCATGGGCGAGCGGATGCTCGCTGCCGGCCTGGAGCGCGGCGGCGAGGCGCAGCAGGGTCTCGCCATCGGTATCCTCGGCCGGGATCAGGTCGGTGACGCGGGGCTTGCCCTCCGTCAGCGTGCCGGTCTTGTCGAAGGCGACGGCGGTCAGGGCATGGGCGCGCTCCAGCGCCTCGGCGTCCTTGATGAGAATGCCATGGCGGGCGGCGACGCCGGTGCCGACCATGATGGCGGTCGGCGTCGCCAGACCGAGCGCGCAGGGGCAGGCGATGACCAGCACCGAGACGGCGGTGACGATGGCCGCCTCCAGATCACCGCCAACGATCCACCAGCCGGCGAGCGTCAGTGCCGCCACCGCCAGCACTGCCGGAACGAAGACCGCGCTGACCCGGTCGACCAACCGCTGGATCGGCGCCTTGGACGCCTGGGCGCCCTCCACCATGCGGACGATCTGCGCCAGCATGGTTTCGGTGCCGACCGCCGTGGTCTCGACCACCAGCAGGCCGTCGCCGTTGATCGAACCGCCGGTGACGCGGGCGCCCGGCTCCTTGTCGACCGGCAGGCTCTCGCCGGTCAGCATCGATTCGTCGACTCCGCCGGAGCCCTCGACCACCCGGCCGTCGACCGGTACCCGCTCGCCGGGGCGGACCACCACATGGTCGCCGACATGGACACGCTCCACCGGCACCTCGGTCTCCACCCCGTCGCGGCGCAGGCGGGCGGTGGCGGGGCGCAGGTCCATCAGCGCGCGGATCGCCGCCGCGGTCTGGCCCTTGGCCCGCGCCTCCAGCCATTTGCCGAACAACACGAAGGTGATGAGGACGGAGGAGGCTTCGAAATAGAGATGCGGCTCGTGCCCGTCATGGGCGGTCAGCATCAGATAGAGGCTGAGCCCCCAGGCCGCCGAGGTGCCAAGCGCCACCAGCAGATCCATGTTGCCGGCCCCTGCCCGCACGGCATTCCAGCCGGCGCGGTAGAAGCGCGCGCCGAGCCAGAACTGCACGATGCTGGCGAGGATCAGCTGGACCCAGCCCGGCAGCATCCAGTTCGCCCCGAACAGGTCGCCGACCATGCCGGCCAGCAGCGGCGCAGACAGCGCCGCGGCGATCAGCACATGGTGCAGCTCGCGCCGGCTGCGGTCGGCCCGCGCCTCCTCCTCCGCCTGTTCGCCGCCCTGGCCGACGGGGGTGGCGCCATAGCCGACCTTCTCCACCGCCGCGATCAGATCGGCAATGTCGACGCTGCCGGCGAAGGCGACGACATGGGCGCGCTCGGTCGCCAGATTGACCGCAGCCGACTCCACGCCCGGCAGCCGGCTCAACGCCTTTTCCACCCGGCCGGAACAGGAGGCGCAGGTCATGCCGGTGACCGACAGGTCGAACTCCCGCTTTTCGGCATGGTAGCCGGCGGCCTCGACCGCGTCCGCCGCGGCCTTGACGTCCGGCGGACCGGCGAAGGTCAGGCGCGCCCGCTCCGTCGCCAGATTGACCGAGACGGCGGTGACGCCCGGCACCCGGCCCAGCGCCTTCTCCACCCGGCGGACGCAGGAGGCGCAGGTCATGCCCGATACGCCGAGGTCGAGTTCAGTCGGGGCGCCGACGGGGGCCGTCGTTGGGCTGATGCTGTGCTGGGTCGTGGTCATGCCGGTTCTCCTTCGATTCCGCTCGGCATGGAATGATATGGGGCTTCCAGCCATTGGAAGGTCAAGGGGCCGATCGACGCATATTCGTGACTCATGAACAAAACAGCGGACGGGGCGTTCGTGTCCTGACCGTCAGCCACCAGCAGAAAGGGACCGCCCCCTTGACCCGCCTGACCATCGCCGAGGCGCAGAGCCGCGTTTCCCATATGCTGACCCATGATGTGGTCGAGGATCTGCGCGCCGTGGAGTATGAGACGCCGCCGCTGGCCGACGCCCCGTCCGCCACGCCGCTGGCCGAGTTGCGGCGGGCGGAGGTCAGCTTCAGCCACGCCCCCGGCTCCCCCGACTGCCTCTATCGCATCGGCGCCTTCGGCGATTCGCTGCTGATGCGGCTTCAACTGAATGTCTGGCGATTCGTCGCCATCTATCAGGTGCCGGTGAAGGACCCGATCGACAGCAACACCATCGCCCCGCATTTCGAACGCTGGGCCATCGGCGCCGGTCATGCCGGCTGGACCATCGGCTGGCGCGACGGCGTCGATCCCTGGGACCATGACCTGCGGGTGGTGGAGACCTATTGCTACGCCATGCTGCCGGAAGGCTTCCTGGACGAGCCGCTGACCCAGCTCTATTGGCGCACCGACCTGTTGCAGATGACCCGCGCCTTCATGCTGGAGGCACGGCGGATGGGCATCCGCCTGTCGGCCCCCGATTCGGTGTAGCGGAGGTTTCGCTTGGCGCGGCGGGGGCGGCTGTGCTCAATCGGTGGGCAGACGTTCTCAGCAGAGCCAGACCATGCCGCCGCTTCCCATTCCGATGCCGACCGATCTCTCCGTCCTGCTGACGGTGATGGATTTCATCGGCGTGTTCGTCTTCGGCCTCAGCGGCGGCACGCTGGCGGTGCGCAAGCGGCTGGACCTGTTCGGGGTGATGGTGCTGTCGCTGGCCGCGGCACTGGCGGGCGGCGTGGTGCGCGACCTGCTGATCGGCGCGCTGCCGCCGGCCAGCCTGCAGGACGACCGCTATCTGATGGTGGCGCTCGCCGCCGGGATGGCCGCCTTCCTGTTCCACGGCCCGATCAACCGGCTGGGCAAGCCGGTGATGGTGCTGGATGCCGCCGGGCTCGGGCTGTTCACCGTCGCCGGCTGCGGCAAGGCGCTGGCCTATGGGCTGAGCCCGCTGCCGGCCGCCCTCTTGGGCGTGATGACCGCCTGCGGCGGCGGGGCGGTCCGCGACCTGCTGGTCGCCGAGGTGCCCCGGGTTCTGCGCGAGGAGATCTACGCCATGGCCTCGCTCCTGGGGGCCGCGGTGGTGATCGCCGGCAATCGTCTGGATTTGCCGCCGGTGCCGGTCGCGGTGGCCGGCGCGCTCGCCGTGTTCGTGCTGCGCGTGGTCAGCGTTCTGCGCAACTGGAGCGCGCCGCGGGCACCGGGGAGTTGAGGGAAGCCCTCTCCCCTCATTGAGATCCCCTCTCCCCGGGGGGAGAGGGAGAGTCAGGAGACCTTTACATCAAGCCCGCTTGCCCCAGCCCGGCATCGGGAAGACCGGGTCGGCTTCGGCCGAGGCCTTCGGCAGGACCACGGTCGGGCGCAGCTTGTGGTTCTGGATGCAGGCGGAGATCAGGTTGGTGTTCTGGCCCTTCTCGTCGAAGGTGATCGCCGGGCCGACCATCAGCTTGTCCGCCAGATTGGTCTGGCGCAAAGCCGCCAGCATCGCCGACGCTTCCGCCGTGCCGGCGCGCTTGAAGGCGTCGGCGGCGATCAGGATCGCCTCGAAGGTGAAGGCGACGTTGAAGGCATAGCCCTCGAAACGGTCGTTCGGGAACTGCTTCTTGAAGGCCGCCTCGACCCGCTTGGTCATCGCCGCCTTGGGGTCGTACCAGGGCAGGTTGGTGATGGCATAGTCGGCGTACTTGCCCAGCACCTTGTAGAACTGTTCGTCATACAGGCCGGGCGAACCGGGCGAGACGATGCCCTTCGGCTCCCACCGCTGCTTGACCATCTCGCGCACCATCATGATGGCGTCGTTGGCGCGGGTGGTGACGATGGCAAGCTCGGCGCCGGTGGCCTTGGCCTTCGCCACCTCGACCGCCAGATCCTGCGCCCGCGGGTCGTAGGAGATCGATTCGACGATCTGGAACGGCATGTCCAGCTTGGGGAACAGCGCGTCGATGGCGGCCTTGTTCGCCATGCCGAAGGTGTCGTTGGCGTGCAGGAAGACGGCGGTCTTCGGCGTGGTGCCGGTGGCGGCGAACAGGTCCTTCATCAGCGACATCCCGTTCGACACCAGCATGGTGGAGGTCGGGAAGTTGCGGAAGACGGTCTTGTAGCCCTGCTCCGTCAGCTTGTCGGCGGCGGCGATGTTCATCACCAGCGGCACGCCGCGCTGCTCGCACACCTGGGCGGCGGCGGCGGTCTGGCCGCTGTCGAAGGCGCCGACGATGACATGGGCGCCGTCGTTGATCAGCTTTTCCGTGCGCGAACGGGCGACGTCGGCGTTCGATTCGGTGTCGGCCGACATCACCTCGACCTTGTAGCCGAGGTCGGACAGCACCGCCGGCGCGATGTCGGCGCCGCGCTGGCAGGCCTGACCCGCCTGGGCCAGCAGGCCGGAGCGCGGCAGCAGCACGCCGACCTTCAGCGTGGTGTCCTGCGCGAAGACCGGGGCGCGGCCGAAGCCGGCCAGCACGCCGCCGGCGATGGCCACCTGCCCCAGCGTGCGGCGGGTAAGGGCGAGTCCTCCGGTGGAACGGTTCTTATGATCGTTGGTCATGATGCTGCGGATGCCTTTTGGCTGGTCGCAAAGCGGTTTGGTTCGACCGAAGAGTCCACCGCCGGCCCCCTCCGTGTCAAAGTGGAATCGCCGAAGTCCTTCAATACGCAACGGAATGACCTTCATGCCCAACGGCAGCCGGACCGTAACCCTCGACGAGGCGCTCGCCATCGCGCTCGACCACCTGAAATCCGGGCGCCTGGACGAGGGGGAGGACCTCTATGCCCGAATCCTCGACGCCGATCCCGGCAATGCCGAGGCGCTGCACCGGATGGGCTTCATCGCCGGCCGCCGGGGCGACATGGAACGGGCGCTGGATCTGCTGAGCCGCTCGGTGGAGCGGGTGCCCGATGCCGATGCGCTGTTCAACCTGGGGACCCTGCACCACCGCGCGCTGCGGACGGAGGAGGCCATCGTCGCCTACCGCCGCGCCCTGGCGCTGCGCCCCGACTTCCCCGATGCCGAATATCACCTGAGCGAGGCCCTGCAGGGCGCCGGCCGCCTGGACGAGGCGCTGGCGGCGCTGGACACGTTGTTGGGGCGCCATCCCCATTACCCCGCCGGCTGGCGCCAGCATGGCGACATCGAAGCGGATTTGGGCCGGCCCGGCGCGGCGGTGCATTTCTATGAGATGGCGCTGGAATTGAACCCCGCCGACGACCTGTCCCGCGAGAGGCTGGCGCGGCAGGAGGAGGCCTTCCGCATCCGCAGCGCGGCGATGGCGGCACGGCTGCCGGACGGACGGCACGACCTGCGCGACACCACCATCCTGATCCCGTTCCGCGCCGACAGCGACGACCGTCGGCGCAACCTGCGCTGGATCGTCGGCTTCCTGCTGAAGCATATCGACGCCACCCTGCTGATCGGCGAGGACAAGGACGGGCCGAGCGACGTGCCGGACGCGCTCGGCCCCGAACTGGCCGCCCGCTGCCGCCATCTGCATCTGCGCGGCAACGACACGCCCTTC
This sequence comes from Azospirillum sp. TSO5, assembly GCF_003116065.1. Lineage (NCBI taxonomy): Bacteria > Pseudomonadati > Pseudomonadota > Alphaproteobacteria > Rhodospirillales > Azospirillaceae > Azospirillum > Azospirillum sp. TSO5. The sequence continues at coordinate 99,352 of NZ_LGQY01000074.1, forward strand.
ACCCACAAGGCCCACCTCATCAACCGCATGGCCGAGGCGGCCGACACGCCCATCGTCGCCCTGCACGACACCGACATCGTGGTGGACCCGGTGCAGTATGTGCTGGCGCGCGACGCCGTCCGGCGGGGCGGCGGGCTGGTCTTCCCCTACAACGGGCTGTTCTTCTGGATCATGGGCCGGGAGGTCCTGCGCTTCGGCTACACCCTGTCGGCGGCGGCGCTGAACGCCGTCTGCCCACGCTTTCCGCTGATGCACCGCAATTCCCCCGGCGGCGGCGCCTTCTTCGACCGGGAGCGGCTGCTCGCCAACGGCGGCTATAACGAGGCCTTCCTGTCCTGGGGCTTCGAGGATGACGAGATCGTCGAGCGCTTCCGCCGGCTGGGGCTGAGCGTCGAGCGGGTGCCGGGACCGCTCTACCATCTGGAGCATGCACGGCCGGCGAACTCGTCGGAGCAGAACCCCTTCTTCGAGGCCAACCGGGCGGAGCTGGAGCGCGTGCGCAATGCGGACGGCGAGGCGTTGCGCGCCGACATCGCCGCCGGGCGGCTGCGCCGGCCGCTGCTGTCGTCGCGAGACCTTCCGCCACCGGTCGCATCGCCGTTCGACTGAAAGCGGCGCAAATGCGGTGCAACGCCGGGAACCCCTTGAAGGGGCAACGGCCCGGACACAGGTGAGAGGGCAGGATGTGACGAATTCGAGAACGATCTCGTGTTGAGCTTGGCACGCAAACTGTGGGCGGAGGCCATTTCGGGCGCTCCCTCGGCCGGTCCTTTTGGCGGCCGGGCGGGACCGGCATCGGTGCCGCGCGGCATGCGCGTCTATGCGGTCGGCGACATCCATGGCCGGCTCGACCTGCTCGAGCAGATGCTGGGCCAGATCGCCCGCGATGCCGAACAGGCGCCGAACCTGCTGAAATACCTCGTCTTCCTCGGCGACTATGTCGACCGTGGCCCGGATTCGCGGCTGGTGATCGAACGGCTCGCCTGCGGGCTGCCGCCGGCCTTCGGCGCGGTGTTCCTGCGCGGCAACCACGAGGACACGATGCTGGGCTTCCTGTCGGACCTGCGCGTCGCCCCCGGCTGGCTGACCTATGGCGGCGACGCGACGCTGGAAAGCTACGGCATCCCCGCCCCCGATCCCGATGCGCCGACGGAGCATCTGCAGCAGGCGCAGATGATGCTGAACAGCCTGCTGCCGGCCCACCACCGCGCCTTCCTGACCGGTCTGCGCTGCCATCTGACCATCGGCGACTATCATTTCGTCCATGCCGGCGTCCGCCCCGGCGTCCCGCTCGACCGGCAGGAGGACCAGGACCGGCTGTGGATCCGCGAGGCCTTCCTGGCGTCACGAGCCGATCACGGCAAGGTGGTCGTCCACGGCCACACCATCGCGCCGGAGCCCGAACTGCTGTCCAACCGCATCGGCATCGACACCGGCGCCTACGCCACCAACCGCCTGACCGCCCTGGTGCTGGAGGGGACGGACCGGCGGTTCTTGTGCACGGTGTGAGGGTTTCGGTGCGGTTGCCCCCTCCCTAACCCTCCCCCGCCTTTGGCGGTGGAGGGGACTGCCGCCGCTTCGCATAAGGCACCCTCTCCCTCGAAGAGGGGGAGGGTTGGGGAGGGGGCAGAGCACCTCGCCAAACGCCCACCCCCAACGACAAAGGGCTCCCGGATCACTCCGGAAGCCCTTGTCTTTGTGGTCGGAGAGAGAGGATTCGAACCTCCGGCCCCTGCCTCCCGAAAGCAGTGCTCTACC
>NZ_LGQY01000149.1:0-19567 GCF_003116065.1 Azospirillum sp. TSO5
GCGGCGGCCGGGTTGCCGGCGATCCTGCTGCTGCTGATCGGCGCCATCGACGCGCAGGGCCTGCTGGTGGAGGGCAGCGCGCCGGGCGCGCGGCCAGCTCCACCACCGCGGCGGCCGACCGGGTCAGCGCGCTTGGCTTCGCCGACATGCTGCCGGTCCGCGACCTATCTACAGTTTATTCATTATGCTCCGACTCCATAATTTTCGCGCGCGCTGAAAGCGCCATAAGAACAAGCCCGATCACATAACATCCGCCGGAAATTATTATTAACGCCCATGATATGAGAGCATATAAGCCTCCTCTGCAGGCAAAAACCGGTATTTGGCCGTATATTACGCATCCGGCCTCCGCCGCGATAAAACACATAGAAGCGCCACTTACAATCAATGCCACGATGAAGAACACCCATGCCGCGACCATCATGCGCTTTACGCGCAATATCGCTTTATGAATGTCAATGATTTTTTCGGAGAATGTAATAGAAAGCACGAGTGTTGCAGATACAAGAGTTATAAAAGATTTTAAGAGATCTTTTGTCTCGCCGTAGTCATACTTAAAGAATGCTTCACGCCAATCCACTAGCTCCTCCATTCCTGCACGTAGGATGCACCATCAAATGCCGGGACTAAACACCGGCGCAGTCCCGCCGATTGGGGCCGAGTGTAGCGTTCATCAAGTGCCGCTCGATCTCCTCAAGTCGAGAGCGCACCTCCTTGGTGCTGACCTACCTGCCCTTCGACGTGATGCCGCGCCTCACGGCTGGAATAGGACGCGGCTCTAGCTCTTCATGGACAGTCCCGTCCTGGTTGACAAACCAGACACCGTCACCCAAGAAGTCCAAGCGTCGACTGCACCAACCGAACATCATTCTGTACGTCGGCGTATCAGGGACCGCGATGCCGAGATAGTCCGGCTGGATTTTTCGTCCATGCAGGTAGACTGCCTTTTCGCCACCTTCGAGTTGCGGAAGCTGCGCAACAGCGGCATCCCAACTCTGCTGCATACGCAAGCGATCAAACGCCTGACCATACTTTGCAGAAGTTGGTTTCTGCGAACCACCACCCTTTGCTTCGATGACCAAGTAGCCTCCTTGCCACTCAACGATAATGTCGGCGCCGGACCGGCCATTAGTCAACAGCTGTAGTATTTTTCCGCCTTTGCGCTCAAGATAACTGGCGACGAAGAATGAGACTTCGTCCTCTACTAAGAACGCTCTAGCTTCGCGAGGCGGTAGCGGCACTGTGAATGCCTCCCTTTCTAGACGCTATGCGGCGATGCCGCGCCGACGGTTGTGAGCAGCCAGGCCGTCTTGGAGGACGAGTGACACCAGTTGCAGCAGATTCGGCAGATCGGCATGTGGCGTGTCGGCCGAGGGTATGAGGGGCAACACCGCCCCGGCCAGATCAGCGGCGGCACCGAGCGGATCGCCGTTCGCCTGGATTACAGCGGCGGCAGCCTTGCGCCCTTCCCGGCCGAGTGCTGCGGTGTCGGGATAGGTTTGTCCAGCAAACTCAATCATATTAGATGCTCCTAATCTGGATCTCTGCAATTCGCCAAGATCGGGTCATCCGGGGCGACACCGTTCGCCTCGGCCATCGCGCGGTAGCTGCTGTAGAGCGGCACATCGCTGGACACCTCATCCAGGTCCAGTCGGCCTCGCATCAAGTCTAGGCGGACGCCCACATTGTGGGTCGCGCCGCGCAGGATGAAGCCTGCGCAGGTTTCAGGTTTTTTGGCCCCGCTCATGTGGCAGCCGAAACGGTGATCGCTCATATCGTAGGCCGTCTCGGCAGAATGGCGGAAAGCTTGGGCCGGGAACCGGCCTGTCGGCTGGTCCATGCGCCATGGACAGTGCGGGCACGGCTTGCGGCGGTAGGAGCGGCCGTCGCAGCCGGAAAGGGTCACGACCTGGTGCTCGTTGTCGGCCGGACGGGCGCGGATCACTTCAACCAATGGAGCGCTCCTTTTCCGAAGTGTCAGTCTTCGTTGGGCATTGAGCGCAGATCGTCGCCCTCGACCAGCGCGGCGAGGGTCACCGCAACTTTGTTCGCCTCCGGGATGCTCGACGCATCCACACCCTTGCCATACCCAACCGTGCCCAGCACGACGACATGATTGCCTTCCTCAACGAAGACGCTTTCCGTCAAGCCGGCTCGGTTCCCTAACTTCCCAACACGCAGTTCCATGTCTTTGTCCTCCCTTTCACGACAGCCCAGAAGGGAGCATGCCCATGCCAGACAGGTAGAAGTACAGAAACATCCAAGAAAGCAGAGTGATCGCAACGAAAAACTTCACGCTCATTTCATCCTCACTTTCTGGAGATGGTGTCGATTTTGACCGCGGCACCGGCCGGCTCGGTCATGTCCACCGGAAGCAGCCGATGGCGCGGAGCACCGATCCGGCCAGGCCGACCGGTGTCGACGATCCGGACACGATCCTCCATGCCCTGGATACCCTGCCGGAGCTTGTAGAGGGCATCTGTGTCAAACTCCTCATCCGTCATGACTGCGCTCCATTCCTAGATGCTGGCGGTCTGGGTTGCGCCCAGTACCAGTTCATCGGGAAGCATCTCGATAGCGTCAGCAGTCATCTCCTGGGAAGCGCGTCGCCGTGCCGCCTGAAGGCGCTCGCGAAGCTCCATAGGGATCTCGGCGAGCAGGAACTCGATCCCGTCCGGAACGCGCCCGTTGACCTTCTCGCGCCGGCACGTATCGAGCATGTCCGCCTCGGTCAGTACCAGGAGACGGACACGAACGTCGGCGGCCATGCTCAGGAAGAGCAGATCGGAGCGGATCTTTAGCAGTTTACCAACCGCGGCTTTTCCGCCGGCAGTCCGGCTGCCGCTAGTCGAGATGCAGGCGACGGTCTGGCCGCTCTGGTTGACCGCATCGAAATCAAATACGCCACCAGTCACGAGCTTCATGCGCTCGCGGCTGAACGGCTCGCTGAAGCGAGCGGCCAGCCAGTTCCTGCGGACCCAATCCTCCACTTCAAGTTGGATGCGGGTATCGGCCACGTTCACGCTCCTTTGATAGACTTTTCCAATTTTAGGAACCCGGCGCAATAAGCAGCGCAACACCCATCAATAAAGCGGATAGCCCGGCGAATGCCGCTCCACCTTGGTTTAGTCGGGCCACCCGTTGGGCATGGGTGAAATAAGGGTCGTCGTTCGCAGCACCACTAAGCGCTCCGAATGGCGGGTCGGGCGCTTTACCGCTGGCCGACAAAAACCAGAACAATGCTGCGACAAAAGCACTGCCGGCTGACATGAAGTTTAGAACCTGAATAATCGCCACCTGAATTCACTCCTATTTCCTACGACTCACTCGCCGGTGATGTATGCTGCGAACACGTCATCAAATTGATCGTGTAGCCGATATACGGTAGCAATAGACCGACGCTAACCCCGATGCAGACCCATGTCGAAACGGTGGCCCCGTAATGATGACCGAACAGCGCAAATACGCATGATACGGTCGGCGTCGCGGTCATCGATGCGATTAGCATTAGGCAATATGGGCGGGTAGGATGAAACCAGTTCACGATCTACCTTCTATTTCTGGCAGCCTATCGCAACGTCTATTACAAGGAATGAGCGAGAATGAATCTTGCCAAACTCAATAATCCCTCACGCGTATTTGAGTTGGCAAGAGCGAGCTTCGCGTCATCGGTCAACGGCGAAGGATGAATTGTCCATGTGTTCGCAAGCGGGTGGCCCGTTAACGCGCCCATAACCGTGACCATAAGACGCGAAATGTGACCATTACCGTTGGCGTACGGATGAATTTGGTTAAACTCAAGCCACCTAGCGACAATAGCAGCGTAGGTAGTGTTCTTATCCCTACCCGTTTGGAGCGTACTAATTTTCGCTGCATATGCATTCATCTTCCCGTCCACCTCCAGCGGATGGGCAGTCACCACCGGAGGCTGTTCGGAGCCATTTATGACTAGGTTTATAGCTGGCCAGTAATGTTCAATAGATGAGTTAGCTGTTCCCCTGTAAGTTCCGGCATACTCTGCCCGGCCGAGCGGAGTTAAGCCGTCATAAAGCTCAGCATGCACAGGCCGAGTGTCTGCAAGAAAAGCTCGCTTATCAGCATCGCTTGCGGCCAAGAGCCTCGCTTCGATAGCAGCGCAGCGCAATGGCATCAAATAATTGTAATCAGGATGCTTTTCCGGCTCCCAATTCTCGCTGTCATCCGCCCAGGGGCTATGATTGCTCACATCGCCCGCTAGACCGGATACGTCGGGTGCCACGCTATCTTTTTGCTCTGCCATTTTGCGCCGCTTGGCTTCGCCCATCACTGCGCACTCCTCCTTAAATAGACGCCAGCAGCGCTTCGCCGGCCGGCGTTAGGTCGATGATGTTCCCGCGGCTTCCGGACGCGCTATCCGGCCGCTCGACGATGATGCCCTCGCGCAGCAGGACCTGTGCGGTCGCCTTGTTGATCCAGTCAATGCGAGGCTCGCCGGCAGGCCAGTCTCGCTTCGCCGCCTTCCGAATGGCCGCGATCTGTGACTGCGTCGGTCGGAACTTCGGTTGCTCGGACGAAGCAGCTTCGCGCATGACCTCTTGGTGCATGGTTCGCACAGCGGGGCTCCTATTTTGTAGACCGCTCACGCCGCCGACGCGGCATGAGCCTGTTCCCAAACGCGTTTTTCAGGGCTCCCGCGCTGACGCCGTATTTCTCGGCGACCTGTTCACGGGACAGCGCCCGATTGGTCAGCCAATCCTGACGGGCTGCCTCCTGCTTCTCCGGTGGGAGCGCCTGCACTGCTGGCCGACGGCCGACCTTGACGGCGCCGCCCTCGACCAGCTTTGACAGCACCTTCCGGGCTTCATCCGGCCGCGACCGCATCAGCGCCTTGGCCGCCGCCGCAATCTCCGCTTTGACGATCTCCCGGCCGGTCTCCACGTCGATGGTCAAGTCCCGCTCGCGAGCATACACCGAGGCGCCGGCGGCCAGCACCTGCCAGACCGTAGCACCAATGTCCTGCTCGGATCGGCCAATGACGCTCAGGCTGGCGACCACCAGCCGGACACCACTCCGGAGATCGGCCAAGACTGCCTCACGCTCGACGAGGTCCGAGGGGCGCCGTCGCGTGGCTTGTCGCCCGCCCGCCGGCATACGGTCGATATAGACATAGCGTTCCAGCACGCCGGCCGCCTTGAGGGCGGCGAGTTGATCGCCCACGCTCGGCAGGCCGCGGCCCTGCCGAATGTAGCCCCTATCCCGACCTCGTGCGGCTTCCATTTTCTCGTACATCAATCAGAACGCGCTTGAATTGTCGCACAGAATGATGCACGATACAAGCATGCACACGGCGCGATGCGCCAGACCGGGAGGCGGCTCCGCCGACTCCTTTGGTCAAGCAGCTCCCCCAGAAGCGAGAATACAATGAGTAAGATCGAGATCACAGCTGGCCGCAGCTACGTCAACAAGTCGGGACGCACGGAGCGTCTGGTTGTTGAGGTCGGCCACCACGTCCCGGTCCAATGGCTCGGAAGTCCGGAAACAGAGCCCAGGGGCGAGCCGGCGGTGCTTTATCGCCAAGTCAGGAACGGAAAGACCGTATACAAGGAGCCGGGCGAGTATTCGATGTATCTCTCGGCGTTCAGGAACTGGGCTGCACGCGAAGCCTGACCCATCCACCAGCGGCCACAAACTAGGACACCATCTATGAGCAAGCACGACAGCAACGATTTCACCACCGGCTACAAGTCGTTTGCCGCATACTTGGTGACCCGGGGATGGGTGCCGGCTGAACACGCCGACGCCGTGGTGAGTGCTGCCGCCGCGTTCGAGAGTGCACAGCGTGCCGTCGGACGAGATGCCGCCAAGTCGGCCATGATCAAGGCCGTCGAGAAGATCCGCTGAGCCCCCACACCCCCCCATGGGTGTGCGCTCGTCGCTCGGTCTTTGGCGCCAAGCCCCTCCCCTGATCCAGGAGCCCCCGTCGCCAAGAGGCTGTCCGACATGGCCATTACCGACAACGATCTGATCGCTCTTTCTTCCTTGTCTGAGGTGGACCGCAGGCGGGTACGCGACATGCCGCGGGGGATCGGACCTGCCGCGCTGCTCCGCCTCGAACGGCTCTTGCTGGTAAAGCGGGAGGGGGCTCGGTTCAGCGACTGTTACATGCGCACAGCCGCCGGTACCGGGGTGCTGCGCAACAACGCCGGTCGGCTGGAGCAGCTAAGGCTATTGGGCAAGTTGGACATCGTGCAGCTCGTTGAGATTGCGACGATCACCAGCGCTGTCTCGCAGGGCTGAGCAGCCAGGACGGATTGCCCGATGTTAATGAACACACTACACGATCATTGACCCAAGCCAGCCCCGCTCCTATAGTAGTGAGATCACTACAAGGAAGCTGAGATGCATCGCACCGTATCTGCAGCCGACGCCAATCGGCAATTCTCTGAGATCCTCGGACAGGCCACCAGTGGACACACCGTGATCATCACCAAGCGCGGGCAGCCGGTGGCGCAGTTGGCGCCCTATGATCGATCTGCCGCCAAAACCGATGGCGGCTCGGCTTGGAACCGTCTGTTCCAGACGCTGGAAGATGGCGTGGACCTCGGGGGCGAGCGGTTTGACCGTGACGCCCTTTATGACCGGTAACAGCAATGCGCTTCACGCTCGACACGAACATCCTGGTTTATGCGGTCGACCGGGCCGCGGGGAAGCGGCACCACCAGGCAGTTGCCCTGATCCACCGTCTCCCCGGCCGGGACTGCGTGCTGACGCTCCAATCTCTTGCGGAACTCTTCCGCACCCTCACGAGCGCTAAGCAGGGCATCGCGCCGGAGCGAGCGACAGACATTATCCAGCAGTGGCGCGACATCTTGCCGGTAGTGGCGGCGGACGACGCGTGCCTCACCGATGCAATGGACGCAGTCACCCATCACGGTTGGTCGTTCTGGGATGCGATGATCTGGGCGACCGCCAAGCGTCACGGGTGCCGTCTCCTCCTTTCGGAAGATGGTCAGGCCGGTCGTACGCTGGGTGGGGTCACCATCATCAATCCGTTTGCCGACGGCCCGCAGCTTCTTCTTGATGAGGCGCTTGGGGTGAACTGAACGCGCTCTGCCGAATAACGGTGAACGCCAGTTGCCGAGGCTAGCACATAGCACGCGTCTCTTCCTCGCCCGGCTCGGCGCCACCCGCAAGTACCTTTTGCCGTCAGGCTCAGACGGCGGCGGTCATGGGGCGATGGGCTGACGAACCCTAGCGCCGGGTCCGCTGCTTTCCCATGTCTTGCGTCTTGCTCCGAGCCAAATGATCGGCCTCAAGCTTGGCCAACTGCTCCGCCACCATCCGCTCATGCTCATGGAACAGGATCAGAGCGTCCTTTCCGGCGTCTGTGCGGCGCCATCGGGTAGTGCAGCCGCCAATACCGTCCCGTTCGACGGGCTCGACATAGCCCCTCAGGTGAGCGACCCGCAGCAGCTCGTAGTCGGTGCTGCACCATCCCTGCCGCCGGCCGATGAACCGCGCCATGTCGGCAGACGGGGGCAAGCCAAGATCAGCGAACAGCCGGTGCCCGTCGTTGGTCACGGCCGCCAGGCTTAGCTTGATAGTCAAGGCGCCGATGCCGGCGGGAATGCCGGTTGTCCAGGCATGGATGAGCCCGCGCGCCAGCAGGCGCTTTTCCGGTGCAGACGCCGTGAAGCCGGCGGCGGGCATCCCGTCTACTCCGCCGGCGTCGATCCGCATCAGCTGGGCGATCTGGGGGGAGTCAGCTTGGTCATCGAACGGTACCGCATCGGGACGTCAGCACGTCGTTGAACCTTCCCATTTCACGCCGCGAGCTTGGTGCCGAAACTGGCAGAGTCAATCCGAAGTCCATGATGGACGAGGGCTTGCTCCAGCTCCCCCTTTACCGCGGTCGGCTCGGCATCTGCGTGCCAGACGCTGATGCGGCCCAGCACGCGTTCACGACAGTCCGGCGTGGCCTCGATCAGGCTGGACACTACGCGGAGGCGACCGGCATGGATCACGGCTCGGCTTGCGTCCCGAAGGATCGGTAGCGCTCGATCGACGTCGTGTGCGGCATGCGCAGGGTCGGTGATCGACAGGTGCGGTAGCGGACGACCGCCATGCATGCACCAGCGCCAACCATGATAATCCGACGCCCGTTCGTAGACGGCGCGGCACGGTGCAATCCAGCGTGTCCGCGCGTCGCCAGTTCCGTCCCGGAACCAGATCAACCATGAGTAGGAGGTTGCGCTGCTCCTCTTGGAATCCAGCCGACCCGCGAACATCGGGACGCGCTCGGCGTGAACGGCAATGATGTCAGGCGGACACTGGCTGAACAGCCGCTCGTAACGGCCCTGCCCTTCCAGGAATGCAGTTCGGACGATCACCGCCACGCCGCGGCGGGCGAAGCGGCGGGCGTGGTGTATGAAGGCTTCACCCAAGGTGAAAGGCGGGTTCGTAATGACCCAATCCGGAGCTTCCGCTTCACCGGGCGTCCAGGTCAAAAAGTCGCGAATGCTGATCGGCTGCTCGTAGATGTTCCTGGTTCCGTAATCCGCCACATCTGCGACACGCACATGCGGAGTGAACTCAAGCAGCGTGCGGGCGATATCGCCTGCACCAGCCGCTGGCTCACAGACGACGCTTCCGGATAGCGCGTCGACACCAAGGATTTGGTGCACCAGCGCCCGAACCGCCCACGGCTGAGTGGGGAGAAAGTCCAGCGCCTCGGGAGCTGACCGGCGCCGCTCACGAACAGCTGTGTTGTAGGGCAGGCTGATCGGCACGGGGGGTTGGCCCCTTCATGAATGAGGTTAAACCAGCCAGACACCATCGCTATTGCAGCTCTGGTGAACCGGCAAGGCATCGCGTAGCCGGTCAAGGAGCCCGGGCTATTCCGCGCCGTCCCGGAGACCCAGACAGCCGCCGCGGTTGTGGCGTCCCGAGCCAACGACATCTTCGATGCACATTTTGCGGACTGCCAGGGTCGCCGCTCAGCTCCCTCCTGCACCGCTTCGCCGGTTCGACCGGCGGTGTCCGGCGTCGCGGTACAACGCCAGGAGGGAACGCGGCTTGCAGCTGTGTTTGGCTACTCAGCCGCAGTGGCAACGGCAGGAGCACGGCTAAACGTCCCGTGCATCATCGCCACGCGCAGGCCGGGCGCGGCGTTCAGCGCGTCTGTGATTTGCTGGCGCAACTGCCCTGTCGGATCGATCTGCTTCATGACCGAGCAGAACTGGAAGATCTCGAGATTCCCAAACGACACGCCGCCATCCCAGCCCTTCGTATGGCCGACGAAATCGGGAATATCCAGAGAAACGCGGTCATTCGTGACGGGAGTGCTCATGGCAGTTGCTTCTCCGAAGATATGGCGGTTCTGATGTCGTGGGTGGGCGTTGGTCAGGGCGTCGGGACGTAGTCGTAGCCGGTCGCTCCGTTCACTCGCTGTTCGTCGCGGCGCTTGATGGCCTCCCACCGGGCACGGTTCTCCTGCGACTCCTCGATCCTGGCCCGGAGTTGTGCCGAACGTTGCATCGCTGAGCGCTGCGCCTCCTGCTGGAGCGCCGTTGTCCGGGAGCCCTTATATCCGGCCAGCAGGGACTCATCGGCCGCAGAGCCGTTCGTACAGAAGAATGTCGCCGAACCCACCCTCTGGATTTGCTCACGTACGACTCGGCTACTTTCGTCCACCTGACCGGCGGTCATTTCCAGAAGAGTGGCCTGTCTGCCCTGCTTCTGCTTTTCGCAGAACCTCGTGCCGGCCTGATTGATCTCCTCCTGGGTAACGTAGCGCGGATCGTAGCTGATGTTGAGGGTGTCAAACCTGGCGTCTCGGCCCGTTGTCACCGTCGGCTTTCCATCGACAAGGGGCTGCTTGAAATGATTCTCAAGGCCAGTGCTCGAGAGCAGCTGTCGTTGGGCATCGCGTGCCTGCTGCCATCCGTCCGTTGGACGAGGTCGAGAAGTCGTTGTGCAGGCGGCCAGCGAAACAGCAACCGTGGCGACGGCGATAGATCGCAGGGCGGCGGCGGGCAGTCTGTTCACGGTCGGGTACTCCAACGTGCGATGGCATCTGGTTAGCCGAATTTCAGCATTGCCCGCGACCTTGAAAGACGGCGATTTCCGCCGCCTTTCGCTGGTGTGGCTGTGCCGTTCGACCTTCGATAGTTGTACCTCAGGCGGCTAAGAAGGCGAAGAGGTCGCCTTGCCCGATCGACATGTTGGCTTGCCGCCGTTGCGCCGGCACCACCTTCGCCGGGATCAGGGTGGCAGCCTTCAGCCGATTGTGCTCACCATCGGAAATCGAGCGGGTGAGCAACTCCGCGGCCGACGTGCCTGGGCCGAGGCCTGCGTCAGTAAGACGCTGGGCGTGGTCAACCGTGTTCGCCAGTTCCTGCAGCCGTCCGGCGGCGAGTGCAATGGTGCCGAAGCGTAGGTAGAACTGTACCGCCACCGTCGGCCCGAAGCGTCCGTTGTGGTAGACGTCGAGCAGGCGGTCAGCCTCGAAATCGAAAATCATACGAGCGGATTCGGCGTCAACCGAGAAGGTCTCCTCCTCCTGGTGTTCGACGCACGTTTGCGCGGTGACCGCAGGCACATCCCGGCCAGGGCGCTCATAGTAGAACGTGGTCAGCGGGTCGTAGAGCGGGTGCAACATCCGTTCATTCGTGGGAAGCGCAACCCAGCGCGCCTCCGGCATACGCAGATCGCGCCGGTTCGGCTGAACCTCGATCTTGGGGATCTCAAAGCGAACACCCCGCTTGGTCACGTCGCGCCAGATGTGCAGGGCCTCAAAGGGGACGGAGGCGCCGTAGCGTGCCCACATGAAGTCGATTGCCAGCACCTGCTCAGGGCTTACGAGTTGGAACTGCGGCTTTGCCATACGCGTCGCCCAGGCGATGTCAGGCGTCCCAGCGGCTGCCATCGCGCGCATATAGGGGTCGGACCACGACACGGCTTCACCGGCGTAATAGGCCCAGAGGTCCTCGTCCAAAGCGGCGGCCCGCTCCCTCTCGCGGGCGTCGATCGTCAGGCAGATACCCAGCAACTCCTGGACCATGGCTGGGGAGTAAACGTCGGCTTGGATCCGGACGTGCCCGGTAACCGGGTCCGTGGTTCTGGCCGTCCAACGCCGACGATCGAGATCGTACTGGGTCGCCACGAGGAAGTCGCGCAGGTCATTGAGCGGCTTCATCCAGGCATACTTCGGGTCCCGAAGCATGATGGTCATGCTCTTGTCGCTGCTGCCCGATACGGTGCAAAGCGCGCAGCCAAATCGGCTTCCACAGGCGGAGGCGGCAGACTTACCGGATGAGACCACTGGGCATTCGCCGGTGGCCGCGCGATAGAGGTCACGGGTCTGGTCGAAGTTCGGTGCATAGGCTTCCAGCGCCCGCCCGTCCCCAGCCAGGGCAAGGCATTCCCATACCTCATCCGTATCGAAGTCGGCGATCAGTGGCAGCGTCCGTTGACCGTCCCCGGCAACGGTAATGACGCGGGCCGCGTCGCCCCTGCGACCCATCCGATCGGCTCGGCTGGTGGACTCTGAAAAGCGGGTGCCCAAGAGGGTCACCACGCTCTCTCGGTCCAGGGACGCGGCAAGCTCGGAGATGCGGAAGAAATCGCCCGGCTTCGCAGTCCGAAGCATCGCCTCGTATTCCGCTTTCAGCTCAGGCACCAGCTTGCGCAGTTCGCGCATGTTCGCGCGGGCTTTTAGCTCGACGCTGCAGTCTCGGCTTGCCGAATTCGAAAACGTGGGAACCTTGCGCATGCCGATCACGGCAGTCATCCACGACGAGGCCAGGGTGGGACGCCCAACGCGTATCCGCAGAGGGATCGCGTGTCGACGAGCGTAGCGTTCCAGCAAGGAAATCTGGCTCTGGACGTGCTGATGAATGACAGGGTTCTCAATGCCGGTGTCTGCGGTCTGCACGGTCAACGGGTGGCGCAGCGGGTTCTCGCGTACCGCATCATGGTGGGCCAGCAGCGCGATGGTGAGCATTGCCGTGCTGTCCTTCCCGAAGCTGACCGCAACGGCGAGAGGGACATCCTTTTCGATGAGATCGCGCACTGCATGATAAGCTGCGGCGATCTTCTCGACGGTCTCAGAAGAGAACTTGGCATCCAGCAGCTGGTCTGTTGAGAAAAGCGCAGTCATGGCGGCGGCATCGGTCAGTGATTTGATTCAGCGATCATACCATATCGTACAGAGAGCACAACAGCGAAAACATGCATCCGGGCCATAACGGATAATTACAATCAACCATTAATCTCTCGGATATAACCATTGTCACGGCCTGACAATGAGGGCGCGTGATGCGCACCTTGATTGCCTCGACACAGCCGGAAATTCCGCCGACCACGTTCCGATGCGAGTTCATGACCGAGATGGATCATCTCTCGCCCATCAAAGCCTATGCGGCCCTGGTGTGGTTGGTGACGATCGCCGCGCCAGCCGTCGGCTTCAGAACATGGACAGCTGACCACGCTTGTCGACCGTCCAAACCGGCGCCGCATTGGCGGCGACCAGCTCTGCAGGTGCGACGCGGGAGTCCGGTTCACAGTGCTGCTCATCGATGTCCTCGACCGCCTGCGGAGCGGATGCGCCACACACCTCAACCGCGTCGCTACTGGTTCCTGCCTTCTCGGAGCCGTCCCGACCCAGCAACTTCAACAGCACGGTCGGAGGCAGCATCGAGAAGCCGGGGCCGCGAGGAAGCGCATCGACGAAGGCGCCCCAGGCGGCGATGTCGATGGCCCTTCCACGCTGGCACAGGCGGGCAAGTAGGCGGCAAGTCAAAGCACAAAGGCGGTGGTAAGCCTGCGCGCGTTCGACCAGAAACTCGGGGGTCCAGTGCGAACCGGGGTCGAGCGGCTTGGCATGGCCCATCACTATGAAGAGAGCCAAAGCCTCGGTTGTGGTTGCGATCTCCCGCAACAGCTTGTCCTGGTCCGACGGCGGCGCGAGGTAGGCTTGGTTGACGGCAGCGGAGATCGCGCCCTCTAACATGATGAAATCCGAAAACCGCTGGTCCGGGGTGCGTCCTTTCGGCGATCCCGCCTTTGCTTCCCGAAGCCGCCGGAGCGCCGAAGCACGCTGCTTGTCCGCCTCCTTGGCGATTTCCTCCAGCGCAGTGGGTGAGGGAAGCGGCTGGCAATAGTGCGACCGGTAGCCAGTCGATGAGACCGGGCAATAGCCGAAGCGGACGGCGTGCAGTGCTTGGTCAGCAACACGCAGTGGCACGCCACGAACCTGGATGACGGTTGCGGGTAATTTTTCCCCGGCGGTGGGAGATGCGGTCTTAGAAGCGAGCTGAGAGGAAGCGGCCATCTTTCTTGCCTCTTTGTGTTGGAACCCAGCCTTATCGGCCCGTGCGGCGTGGGTACAAATTACCCTTGCCAGAGGAAGGAGGCAAGAGCTATATGGGAGCAGTCGGGTACAAATTACCCGCTCCGCCCATAGTGCTGAGGTCATGTCCATGGCGATGTCCGTTCACCCCCGCCCCATTTCCGTTCCGCACATGCCAGCTCGTTCCCGCGCGCGCCGCCGTAATGAGGCGCGTCGCTCAATGGGACGGGCGGAGAGTCCTGCGGCGCAGTTTTCGTTGTCCTTGAAGTCGACTGCGGACGATGAGCTGGACGTTGACCTGTTTGCCGGTGGCGGCGGCGCATCGGAGGGAATGGAGCAGGCCCTTGGCAAGCCCGTCGATCTAGCGGTGAATCATGATGCCGCTGCAATCGCCATGCACGAAGTCAATCATCCTCGTACCGAACATTTTCATAGCGATGTGTTTGAGGTCGATCCCGTAATCGCATGTAGAGGCCGCAGCATACGAAATCTCTGGGCATCGCCGGACTGTCGTCATTGGTCAAGAGCGTCAGGTAAGGCGCTGAGAAGTCCAAAAATCAGGGGATTGATGTGGGTTGTTATTAGATGGGCGCGTCTCCCGGATTGGCAACGCCCGAAAGTTATTTACGTCGAGAATGTTCCAGAGATGCTGACCGCAGGCCCCACCGAGGACGAGCCGATCCTCTATCCATTCCCTGACGGCTCCGGGGTTCCACCGGACAGCCAAAGCGCGCCGGCTGAAGCACTGAAAGGGCTCTACTTCCGACAATGGCGGAAGGAGTTGGAGCGGCTCGGGTACCATCTGGAGTTCCGCTGCCTGGCGGCCCATCACTTTGGTGTCCCGACCATTAGAACCCGCCTGTTTATCGTCGCACGCCGCGATGGCGTCCCAGTCGCCTGGCCGACGCCGACCCATGGCGACCCACGTTCTGACGAGGTTCGCACGGGCTTGTTGAAGCCCTACACCCCGGTGTCCACCTGCATTGACTTCTCCTTGCCCTCCAAGAGCATCTTCGGTCGGACGAAGCCGCTCGCGCCCGCCACCTTGGACCGCTTGGCCCATGGTGCGCACCGCTTCATGATCGCATCGTCGATGCGCGACGGTTACGAGCCGTTCGTCGCCACGCTCAACCATGCAGGCAAGGGGTTCCGGGGCTTCGCTTCGACCCAGCCGGCCAAGACCATCACCGCCGCCCGCGACGCCCATGGGCTTGTGCTTGCGGCCACAACGCAGATCACCCAGCGCGGCAGCCGGTCCATCAAGGTTCGGGATCCACGCGTGCCGCACCCGACGATCGTCACCAAGAACGAAAGTGCTCTTCTCACCAGCCACGCGCACCCCCTGTCGGGCGCAGACACTGGCAGCGTCGCCTATCTGGCCCAGCACAACACGGGCGAGATTGGGCACAGCTTGCTGGACCCCGCCTCCACCATCACCACAACGGGCAGCCACCAGCAGCCGGTTACCGCGACCATCCACAAGCTCCACACCCCGAGTGTCGGACAGGGGCTGGAGGGCGCTCACCTTGTGGTGCTCAAGGGTACGTGCAAGGACGGCCGGGCCCTTGATAGATCGGCTCCGGCTGTTCTGGCGTCCGGAATGCACCAGGGCCTCGTCCAGACCAGAATGGAGCCAGTTGGTAGGGCCTTAGACGCTGTGAGCGTTACCTTCGAGGACGCTCTCCTGACTGCTTTCGCCAAGCGACTGCATGAGCAAATTCGGGCCGTGCGGCGGTTCCTGGCGCGCGTCGATTGGAAGAGCACGCGCGGCCTGCGCAAACTACCGCCGGCGGAGCCGGACGCCTTCTTGACCGCGCTCGCTGCCCAACTTGGCTATGTAGGCCCGGCGACCGAACTGCCGCACCTTTTGGGCCTCTGCCGCGTGAAGGGCGAGTGGTTCCAGATCGTCGACTTGTCGATGAGGATGCTGGTTCCGCAAGAACTGAAGCTCATCCAGGGCTTCCCCCCGGAGTACGTCATTGATCGCACTTCCGACGGTCGCAGTCTGACCCAGGAACAGCAGATCGCCCGGATCGGCAACAGCGTGTGCCCGGAGATGGCCCGAGTGCTGGTAGCGGCAAACTCGCCGCCGCGCCGCCGGCTGCAGATCGCCGCCTAAAGAACGCTGTGCGCTACCACCACCTCCCTCACCGTCGAACACGAACAAGGACCTGACCATGGACCGTAGCTCGCGCCCCGAAGTTCGAAATCCTGTTCTCGCCCTGCCGGCTGTTGCCAGGCTGCTCACGCTGCAGCCGGAACTCCGGCTTGCCCTCTCCGATGTCCTCCGCGACCTGTACCTGGACGCGAAGGTGCGCGCCGAGAAGTCTTGGACCAGAAAGAAAGGCCCTCTGGCCGTGTACTGGAGAGCTGTGGCGGTCTATGCGCTCCACATCAGCCGTGCGGTGCGGCCGACGAAAGCGGAACTGCGATCGCGCGTTGTCGATCTCAAAGCAGCGGCGTAAACCTGTTGCGCAGACCGGCGCGCAGCCGGGCAGATCGAGGATCAGGACGCTATGAGCAGCACGCCGCCGGATTCCCGCCCCGACGCCGGCCATGACTGGGGCGCCATGACGCCCGAGGCATTCAATGACTGGATGGACGCCATGGGCTTCGAAACGCGCGAGGAGGCCGCGGCGGCGCTGAGGTTGTCTGTCGAGTCCATCAAGCATTATCGCTCCGGCCGCCGCGGCGACGGCAAACCGGTCGTATACCCGCTCACTCTCGCGCTCGCGTGCACTGCGCTGTTCCACCGCCTTCCGCCGTGGACCGTCCGGCGCTGAGGGAATTCCTTGCGCCACGGTCTCAGTTTGACGGTGTGGCTTCGCGGAAGGACGGCCCCTCCCCACCGGGAGGGGTGATGAAGGGCCGTCTGGAGGCTCAGGGTGCGGACAGGAATGCCTGCACCGGCGCCTGGGTCTCCTGCAGCTCCCGCTCGCCCACGATCACCGCAGGTGTCGTGGTCGCCAGGTAATCGACCGTGAATGTCAGGTTGGGCCGGTCGTCACCCCGGTCCAGTTCGTCGCCGATCTCGTCGGCGATGAACCGGGACCCCTCCAGGGTATGCCCTTCATTCAGGGCATACTGGAGCACCTCAGTGACCCATGATGGAGCCTCGCCGGCAGCCAGCCGCCATCCGGTGAACCATTGGCCACCGACATTGACCAGCTTGGGCACGGCGATCATGGGGATCTTCGCCACCTGACCTTGGCGCGGACCGTCGATCCACGAGACGCGCAGCACCGGCTGCACGACATCGAGGATGCCCGACATCGAGCCATCCTCGCCGATCGGGCCGCTTTCGCCACCGTCCCAGCTCACATCGACGAGCCCGGACAGGATTGAGTCGCGCCAAACGTTATCCAGGTGAAAGTAGGTGAAGCCATCAGACGTGACGAAACGTCGGACGGTCTCTTGCGGGGTGCTCATCGAAGTTCTCCTCGGACGGGGAGCACGCCGGTTCCCATTGGGGAGGCATGGTCCCCATGGGTTTGTGGTGATGTGGGTCAGGCGGCTCTCGCAAGGCGAAGCAGCTTGCTGGTATCGGGTAGCTGGGGTCTGGGCTCCGGGACGTTCTCCCGAATGATCCGACGGAGCGCGTCCAGCGAGTGGGCATAGAGGGCGTCGACCACGGGGCACGAGCCTTTGCCACTCAGCTCGGGCATGCCGAGCGCAACCAGCTCCCGTATCGCGCGCAGAAAAGAGATCTTCTGGACGCGGTAAAGGAACACGATGGCGTACGCACGAGCACGGGGGCTTTCCTCATTCAGCATGGGATCCTCCATTGGCGGGCGCACGACACCCATCCCGGGGCGTGGTCGCCCCGGTGGGGTTAAGTGTCGCTGCCGGCGGAGGGCCGGTCAGCGCGTGCGATGTGGCGAACCTGAGGGACGCTCAGGCAGCCGCTTTGGCCGAAAGCCGTTGCGTGTGCAGCCGCAGGCGGCATCGTCCTCGGTCCAGCCAGGCCCGAGCGAACTCGGGGTCCAGCGTGAAGCCGCGGCGGCCGTCCATTGCGGAGCTTGTAACGGAAAAGCCAGTCCAGCTTGCGCAGGAGTGGTCGAAAAACGCCCAGGCTCCGTCAAGTTCAAGCTGCATCAAGTCTCCTGCTTCCGCGGTGCCGCCCGTACCGACCGGCAGGTCGGTTCGGATCAGGTCGGAGAACTTGGCCTCGTGCGTTCCGATCCGGAACAACACGTCGGCAGCCCGGTCCGTGGGCGACCGTTCCCATTCAACAATCTCTTGGATGTGAACAGAATGGCCGGCCCAGAAGCCGTGCGCCTCGAGCCACTTACGCGCCGGCATTTCGGCGCAGTAGGCGCGCATTGGGCCGCCGACCGCCTGGTAGTCGAAAACGACCAGCGAGGCGGGGATGCCCTTGAGCGTCAACTTCTTCATCGGGAGTCCTCCTTGGACGATGGGGACGGAGTGCGCCCCCACCGGGAGACGCACCCGGTCGGGTTGGTGTTGTGTGCCGCGCACGGAGCGCAGGCGTGAATCAGCGCCGATCAGCGAGCCGGCGGCGTCGCCGGGTACTCACGATAGGTCCGCTGGCCTCCCGCGGCCGAGAGCGACCGGTGGCGGAAGATGTGCTTCCAGGTGCCGTCGGGCTTCTGGGTGGTGCCGAGATACTGCCAGCTATGGCACCCGTCGGTGCTGAGACAGACCGGATCGCCGAACTCGGCGACCAGGGCCGCCCAGGCTTCGTCCCAGGGGGGAGTGCCGGGCTCGGCACAGAAGTTGGAAGCGTCCGCCACCACCTCCGCGACGGGCTCGGGCTGCTGCGGAGGGGCTTCCGGAACCTCGACGGCACCGGCCTCGTCGAACGTCGGAAGTTCGCTGTCCTCCTCGGCATCGCAGTCGAGGAGCACATAATCACATCCGAGTTGTCGGGCGCGATCCAGGATGTCGAGCAGGCACTGCGGCACGGTGTAGCTCGCCAGCGCATCGGGTTCCGACACGTAGACGAACCATCCGTAGGCGGTGGGATAGACGACCATCCCCTCGCCACCCTGTTCCAGATGATCCCTTCCCTCCGCGTCCAGGTGAGCAGTCGAGAGGTCAAGGAACTTGCGGACATGCCCCGGCGCCGGCAAGGACGATAGGGCAGAAAACGCATCCACGGCCTTCTGAATGGCCTGCATTGGCTGGGAGAGGTTTCCCTTCCCCCAAGCGCCGATCAGCGCCTCAGCAGCCGCCTGCAGCCCGGCATAGGCCGCCAGCTCGCGCTTGGCCTGGATGATCTCAGAACGGTTCGCAGCATCGTCAAAGCCGGGCGACGTTTCGGCCAAGGCAAAGACGGTGTCGAAGTGCTTGTTCATGGTCTGCTTCCTCGTTGTCGCGAATGGACGATGATGCGAGGAGGCAGTTCTCCCCTGGTGGGGAGGAGACCTCCCCGCAGGGTGTTTGTGTGTCGCGCCCGACTGCTGTCAGGTGAACTTTTCGACGAGGTAGAAAACGGCGATGATGGTGCCGATCGACCCCATTGTCTTGTAAAGTTGGTTGTTCATCGCCTTCATGATTTCAAGGCTACTGTTTCGGATCTCGGTGGTGAGCTCAGCTTTGACCAAGTCGATGCGAGCATTGAGCCGGAGCTCAACGGCATCGACCTTATGGTCGAGCTTGTCAACGCGGCCGTCGAGCTTGTCGATGCGGTCATCGAGCTTGTCGATGCTGGCGTCGAGCTTGTCGAAGCGGCCGTCGAGCTTGTCGATGCCGCCCTTCAGCTCGGTGACAGAAGCCTCCATACCGGACCTCTCCTGTTTGAGCTCCCTGAGAACGCCGCGCAGCGCCTTGGTGAACACCTCGGCATTCGGCGCGCCGCCAGCGCGAAGCTCTTCCTCGTACTCGAACAACCTGTCGACAGACATAGTAGCACAACTCCCTTACGGAAAGAGGAGGGTTGCCGGCCCAAAGGGCTGACCCTCCGGGGCTGTTCGAGGAGGCGGATTTCCCCTGTGTGGGGAGAATGCCTCCCCAGGGGATCATCGGCGACGAGTGTCGCCGGATGCCGTGGCACTGAGGCCGCGGCGTGAGCGCTGGTTGTTTCAAGACCCCAACTAGGTCCTCCAGCCGAAGCTGGACACTTTGCAAACGCTGCAGCATGCAAGCGGCGCTAAGTGAGCCCAATGTACCGGTCCGACGCTGAGTGCGATAGGGCTGCGAATTCCGACATCATCCGGCCACCCATTCCGATTTGATCCCGGCCACTGATTCCGACATCAAGTCGGCCACCCGTTC
>NZ_LGQY01000042.1:0-19361 GCF_003116065.1 Azospirillum sp. TSO5
AGCTTCCGCGGCCGGACCCGCAACGGCGGGACCATCACCGCCAATGGCGTCATCCGTCCGGGTGCCGCCGCCGACCAGCAGTTGGACATCAGGCTGCAGGCCGACAATGCCCGGCTGCTGGAGATCGATCTGGTGACGGCGGAGATCGGGGCGAACCTGACCCTGACCGGCGGCTTCACCAATGCCCGGCTGGCCGGGCCGGTGGACATCCGCCGCGCCGAAATCCAGGTTCCCGACCGCATGCCCGCCAATGTCGTCGATCTGAAGGTGACGGAGGTCGGCAAGGGCCGCCGCGCCCGCGGGACGACCCAGGTGTCCACCGCCGGCGGCACGCGCCGGGTGCCGGCTCCGCAGGAGGCGCCTCCGGCAGCTTCGCCCTTCGTGCTGGCGCTGGACATGACGGTGAATGCGCCGAATCAGATCTTCGTGCGCGGTCGCGGGCTGAATGCCGAGTTGGGCGGCAACCTGCGTGTCGGCGGCACCGCCGCCGCGCCGGAGGTGACCGGCCGCTTCAGCATCCTGAAAGGCAGCCTGGACCTGCTGGCCAAGAACTTCGAGTTCAAGCGCGGCATCTTCGATTTCGACGGCACACAGCCGATCGACCCCCGGCTGGACCTGCTGGCCGAGGCGACGGCCAACGGCATCACCGCCGACGTCGTGGTCAGCGGCACCGCCCGCCAGCCGAAGATCGAACTGACCTCCCCGCAGGGACTTCCGCAGGACGAGGTGCTGGCCGGCGTGCTGTTCGGCAAGTCGGTCGGCGACCTGAGCGCCGCGGAAGCGGTTCAGCTGGCCCAGTCGGCGGCGTCGCTGGCGGGGATCGGCGGCGGTGGCGGCGGCATCCTGGACAAGGTGCGCCGCGGCCTGGGCGTCGACCGGCTGGACTTCACCCAGGGCGAGAACGGCAAGGGTGGCGCCGTGCAGGCCGGCCGCTATGTCAGCGACCGCGTCTATGTCGGCGTCGAACAGGGCATCGGCGCCAACCAGAGCCGGGCCAAGGTCGAGGTCGACATCACCAAGAACCTGAAGGGCACCGCGTCCGTCGGGGCCAACTCGGAGACGAAGTTCGGGGTAATCTACGAGAAGGATTATTGAGGGAGGAGTGTCGGCTGACGATGCCCCCATCCAACCTCACCACCCCACGACGATCCGCGCGTGCGACGGCACCGGCACGATGCCGTCCACCGCCTGGGCATCGAACCGCTTGGCGATGTCGTCCTCCAGCGCCTTGCGCCGTTCCGCGCTCAATCCGCCCAGCCGGTGGCCGAAGCTCATGTCCAGCGCGGCGCGCCAGAAGGGCTGGCCGGCGGGGGCCTTGCGCACCGGGGTCAGGTCGGTCTCCGACGTTTCCGCAAAGCCCGCGGCCTGCATCACGTCGGACAGCAATCCCGGCTTGGCGAAGCGGAAGAGCGGGTCGAGGCTGCCGTCCTCGCCGAGATGGTCGGCGACCACGTCGCCAATCTCCGCGAACAGCCCGTTGCCGGTCCGCGATCCCCATACCATGAAGGCAGCCTTGCCACCGGGGCGCAGGACGCGCCGCACCTCGCGCAGGGCGGCCTCCACGCCGGGCACGAACATGATGCCGAAGCGGCAGGTCACACCGTCGAAGGCGGCGTCGGCGAAGGGTAGGGCGGTCATGTCGGCGGCGGTGAAGGCGGGTGCCGGCCCCTCCACGCTGCGGGCACGGCGGACGGCGCCGGCCATCATGCCGGGGACGAGGTCGCTGCCCACCACCAACCCGGCCGGTCCGGCGCGGCGCGCGGCGCTCAGCGCCGGCTCGCCCGCGCCCGACGCGAGGTCGAGCAGCCGGTGACCCTCCGTCAGACCGGCGGCATCCAGAAGCGGGCGGTTCAGCTTGTCGGCCAGATCGGCCATCGGATCGGCCCAGCGGTCCCAGGCGTCGGCGCTGGCGGCCCAGCGGTCACGCTCTCTGACGGCATCGGGATGGGCCGCATCGGGAGCGGGGGTGTCGGGTAAGGTGGTCGCGGTCAATGGAGAAGCCTCGCCGTGCCGGCCACGCGCTGGACCGTGTCGGCGTCGTTCAGCCGTTCGCCCAGCGCCGACAACTCGTCGGACAGCTTGCGATTGGCGTCGGTCAGTTGCTGGATGCGGGTCTGCGCCGCCTGCTGCTGCTGGGACAGGGTCGCCACCGTCTCCGTCAGCTTGCGGATTTGCTGGGACTGGCGGGCCGCCGCCTCGTTCTGGCTGCGGCGGATCGATCCGACGGCCACCAGCACGACGGTGCTGACGGTCACGCCGGCCATGATGGCGACGATGCTGATCCCGGTGAACCAGTCCATGGGCGGGAAGCTTCGGCCCATTTCACCGTTCGGTCAAGCAGCCTGACAGTCTGCCAACACAACGGACCCGGCGCCATGGTCGGCGCCGGGTCCGCACAACTCAAAAATCGGCGGGTATCGTCAGCCGACGGAACCGCTGACCGGACGCTCGGCCTTCATGCGCAGTTCCTTCAGGTGATCGCCGAAGGCGCGCAGGACCGGCATGATGCGCTGGGTCTGGTCGGTGGTGACGTGGGCGTCCGTCTTCAGCACGATGGTCGGCGCCTCGCTCATCAGGCGCTTGGCGCGCATCGGGCCGACCTTGTCGTCGAGGAACATGGCCATGCCCATCAGGATGCCCAGCGTGACGTCGTCCGGAGCCTTGGGCAGGGCCAGGACTTCATGAAGCTCGTTCAGCAGCGTGTAGGCGACGATGGAGGTGCGTTCGATGGTGTCGACGTCGGCGGCCATGGGCATCGGGCAGGTCCTCGGGAAACGTTCGGATGAAACGTTGCAGGTGAGACGCTGGCGGGTGACGCGGGATGGCGTCCCCATGGGCGCCAGCGCTTGCGAAATCCGTCGTGCCCCGAGGGTAATCGTCATTTTATAACCAAAGTGTTAACCAAGCCACTCCCGAGTCGTTCGAGTCGCATTTTTCCGAGTCGCAATCTTCCGTTCTCAGCGTTTTCCACTGCTGCGCGTCCTGGTCGAAAGCGACAGCTCGGCAACTTCCTCTCGCGCGCTGCTGACGAGGCCTGCCGACTGGACGACACCGCGGTTGAAGGGGTGATAGGTCTGCGCGTAGATGCTGCGGATTTTCGTCACGTAATCCTTCGTCTCGCGGTAGGGCGGGATGCCCTTGTACTGCAGGACCGCCCCCTCGCCGGCATTGTAGCCCGCCAGCGCATAGGCGACGTTGCCGTCGAAATAGGCCAGCAGCCAGCGCAGATACTTCATGCCGCCGCGCAGATTCTGTTCGGCGTTGAAGGGGTCGGAGACGCCGAAGCGTTCGGCGGTTTCCGGGATCAACTGCATCAGACCCTGGGCGTTCTTGTTCGACACGACGTCGATGCGGTAGCCGGACTCCACCGCGATGACCGCCAGCACCAGATCTGGATCGAGGCCGTAGGTCGGCGCCATCTTCTGCACCATGGCGCGGATTTCGGCCGGCGGCTTGCGGATGATGCCCCAGCGCAGGTTGGGCGGCTCGCAACGGTCGGGGGTCTTCACCTTGGCGTTGACAGTGCCGACCAGCCGCTCCGCCTGCTCGTTGCCGAGGGCCGCGGCCTTGCGCAGCCAGGCACGACCGAGATCGGCGTCCTTGGATACGCCGCCCACCCCGGCCATATGCATCCGGCCGGCCATCAACGCCGCGTCGGCAAAGTCCTGACGGGCCGCACGGCAATAGAGGGATAAAGCGAGCCGGGAGTCGGCCTTCACCCCGTCGGCGCGGTCGTAATGCTGCGCCAGTTCGTATTGGGCACGGGCGCTGCCCTTGCTGGCCAGGGCCTCCAGCGCGGCGACGGTCTTCTCGGCGATGCCGGCATTCGCGGGCGCTGCCGCCAGCAGGGCGGGCAGGAGCACGGCCGCAGACAGCGCGGCCATTCGTCCCGGGCGGGTTCCACGTCTGCCGTTGCGCTGTGAGGTTGCGGGACTGCGCGACGCGGACGGTGTACCGCAAAGGTTCGTGTGGCCTTCCACAGGACCCCCCTGTATGATTTTCTTCAAGCTTTCGGAGACCATCGAATGGTCGGAAGCAGAACTCTTGGGGAGGACGCCACTGTATCCGTCTGGCCGGGTTCCAGGCGTGGTGGCATAAGCCGAAACGGATGGCTGGCTGCCGGAAAATACATCGCCGTAAGTGCTTGATGTGGCGCTGCCAATAAAAAATGCATAGACCGATCGACGAATGTCGGTCGGTCTTTTTCTTTTCACGTTGGTCATGCGTCCTCCAATCGAGTTGGAGAAATAACGAAAGACCAGATGTTGCGCCAATGCCCGAACGGTGATTGGTGTGGGATACACGGGGTACTCTAGGGGTTAACCGGACCTATTGTATGACCCATTAGCCTTTTTCCCAACTGGCAGCTCGTTTGTGCGCTCATTACGTACGGATCGGGCCAGATAATCGGCTGCAAATTCGATGGCCCCGGACGATGGAGATTTTCCCTTGGAGATTTCCGCGTCCGGGGCCTTCGCGCCGGAGGCCCCGGCATTGTCGCCCGCAGTCCAGAAAGCGGTCGGCGTCGCCGCGGCGAACGGCATTGAAGGAGGCATCGTTTCACCGATGGCGAACCACGTCGCGACAACCTTGAGCCAGCGACTGCGCGGCCCGGCCCTGGCCGATCCGATGCCGTTCGGCGCCGAGGCCGTTGGCCGGACCCGTTCGGACGGCCTGCCGACGTACACAGACCAGGAAAACGCCGATGCCGGGATGGAGACCCATTTGACTGCCCATGCGGAGGCCCATACGGAGGCCAAGCGGGCCGAAGCCGGCACCGAGGCCGGCGAAGCCGATACGGTCGTGGCCGATGCCGGCGTCGTGGCCGTTCAGGCGGAAGCCGAGGACGAGTTCCGTCCCGACCCCAACGCACCGCCCGATCCGGCGGTGATCCGCCAGATCGAGGAGGAAATCCCACGGCTGCGCCGGTTCGCCCGTGCCATGGTTCGGGATGCGACGCTGGCCGACGATCTGGTTCAGGAATGCCTTGAACGGGCGCTGTCGCGCCTGCATCTGTGGCGGCCCGGCACCAATCTCCGCGCCTGGCTGTTCACCATCCTGCGCAACCTTCACATCAACGGCGTACGCCGCCGCCAGCCGGTGGTCGACATCGACGCCGAGGCGCAGGCCGCGATCGGAGCCGCCCCCGGTTCGCAGTTCGTCCGGATGGAACTGCGTGACCTGCGCCGGGCGCTGGCCCTGCTCCCCAACGAACAGCGCGAGGTCGTTCTGCTGATCGGTCTGGAGGGGATTTCCTACAACGAGGCGGCCGACATCCTCGGCATCTCGATCGGCACCGTGAAATCGCGCCTGTCGCGCGGTCGTCGCGCCCTGCGACTGCTGATGGAGGGCGAGAGCCCATCGGACGACGCGGACGCCTGAACACGGACGCCCGAACACGGACGCTTAAGCGGGCGGCATTCGAAGGCATGACGGATTTCGCGGGGTACCCGGTCGCCGGGTGCCCCGTTTTGGTGTGCCCCGCTTTTTGCGTGGGTACGGGACGGAAAAAAGAACGGCGGCGCCCGCTTGGGACGCCGCCGGAGGCGGGGACAATCGAAGCGCCGCCTGGGCTCGCCGGCCCTGACGTCACCTCTGGAGGAGAGAGTGTTGCAGCGTCAGGAGATACCGTGGTCAACCGGGCGATCCGCCGATGGTTCCGTCTTATCGGAAAAGCGGATCGCCGGGCCGGACGGCCCCCTGTCTACCGTCGCCGCACCAGACCCATGATCAGGCTGATGGCGAACAGGATCAGGAACAGGAAGAACAGGATCTGCGCGATGCCGGAGCTGGCCGACGCGATTCCGCCGAACCCGAGCGCGCCAGCGATCAGCGCGATGACGAAGAAAACAAGAGCCCAATAGAGCATCATACCCTCCCTCGATCGGCCGAATAGTCACCAAGGACCGCCGGCGTCACAGATGAGACAAGTCGTGGCCGCATCCGCCGTCCCGTCGCCTCCGTCACATGGACACTGCCGCAATGGCAAGTCGGGCCAAGGTGACGGTAAGCACAGCCGGTGCGGCGGCATTCGTAGACCAGAACACTGCCGTGGGTCCGATGTTCCCGCTTCCTGATTGGCTGAAGTATCGGGGCGCCGCAAGGCTGGTGCGGACTGGCATTTATGCAACAATGGGGCTTCCGGCGCGTTTCCGGATCATCAGGCCCGGCGGTCGCCGGCCAGAGGGGGACCACAACACGGGAGGATCCTATGAAGACCGGATTGATCCTGGCGGCGATGGCCGCTTCGCTCGCAGTGGCGCCGGCGGCGATGGCGCAGCAGACCTACCTGCAAAAAAGCTATTCCGGCGCCTATTCGGGGAGCACCGGTGGCGATGTCTCCGGACTGACGGGTTCCGCCGGCGGCTCCACCTCCGATCTCGCCGGGCGCCGAGGCCGGGGGCAGAAGCCGATCGAACTGCAACAGACGACGCTGCTGAACCAGCTCAGCGCCGCCGGTTATGTGTCGGTGCGTGATTTCCGCAAGGAGGGTGACCGTTACGTCGCCAATGCCATGACCCCGCAAGGGGAGTGGACGACCGTGGTCCTCGACCCGCGCAACCCCTCGACGACGCGCGCGCCAACCCCGGCCACCAAGCCGGCCCGCTGAGGTCAGTCCAGCAGGTGCGACCATGTGCCGGTGAGGCGGCCGACGCCTCCCGGCACGCGGAGATCGTAGAGCGGCAGCGGTTGCTGCAGGCGCTGCCCGGCGTCGCGCCCCAGCGTGCGGACCGCCGTTTCCACCGTGCCGCCGACCGGCAGCCATCCCGATGCGGCGATCGGCACCACCAGCGCCAGCCCCCAGTCCATCCGCCCGCCGAAACGGCTCTGGGCGCCGTCCGGGCCCTCGGTCCAGGTGGCATGGGCGGTCAGGCCGATGCCGCCGTAGAAACGGCGCATCACCTCGACCGTTCCGCCCCAATCGCCGCCGAGATAGCGCCCGAGCCGCAGCGCTGTGGTCGTGCCGGCACCGGGGGCTTCCCAATAGATGCTGGCGTGGCCGGTGCCGCGGGCGTCGCCGTGGTCGATGGCGAGGAAGCTCTCCGGCCGGCGCTTCCAGACCTGATTGAGGTCGAGGCCGAACGCCCAGCGGGCGGCGAGCGGCTGGAACAGCGCCTCCGCACCGACGCCGGCATACATTTCCTCCAGATGACCCGCGGACAGCCGCGTCGTCAGCCCCTCCGCAGGCTTGGCGAGCCACGCCGCATAGGCATGGTCGAGGGTGAGCGGGCGATCGGCATAGCGCGGCAGGTCGCTGCGCACCGGCTGTGCTGCCGGCACGGCGTTGGTGTCCAGCAATTGCAGATCGCTCGCCGCATTGATCCGCAGTCCGCTGCCCAACACCAGGCCGCGCAAAGGCTCCGCCCGCAGCATCACGTCGGTGTGGGTGCGCTGGGCTAGCGCCGTCCCCAACTCGGCCAGATCGAAGCTGGCGACCAGCCGGGTGGACAGATCGAGCCGAGGGCGCCAATCCGGCGGCGGGTCAGCGGTGGCGGCAAGTTGCGTCGTTCGCCAGATCTCCTCAGCACTGCCGCGGTGATCGGCGGCCCGTTCCAGGTCGCGGCGCAGGAGGGTAACGTTCGCCGTGTCCATGCCCCCGGCGCCGGTGACGATGCGCAACCGCTCGACCTGCGGCGGGGCGAGGTCGGCCAGCAGGCGGGCGGCATCGCCGACCTCGCGCGCCAGGGGCATCCGTCCGCTCCCGGCCGGATCGAGCCACAGGGTCGCGACCTCTCCTTCGATGCGTGCCGCGCGGACCGGCAGGCCGCGGCTGCGCGCCACCAGGGCGATGGCATCGGCCGACAGGGCGGAACCGGCGGACGGGCGCGGTCCGACGCCGGGGGGAGGGCGGTCGGGGCGGTCGGCATCCACCGCCGGGTCGAAGCGGACCGACAGCCGCAGCATCAGGCGTCTGCCCTGCTCGTAGGCCGCGCCCAAATCGGCCCAGGACGCCGGGCGCCAGGACAGGCCCAGGCTGTAGCGGCTGCCGGGATCGAAGCCCGGTTCGTCCTGCCGTTGGGCGCGGAAGCGGTCGCCGGAGGATTCGAGCTTCAGGCTCAGCCCTTCGACCGGCGTGTGCCATTCCACGCCGCCGAACAGGGCCACCCGCTCGCCGCTGAACCACGCCTTGGGGCCCCGGGTTGTCGGCCATGCCGACGGGTCGCGGTCGCGGCGGAACCGGCCGCCCAGGAAACGCAGCGGGTTGCGCAGGTGCCCGGCCTCTCCCAGCGTTCCCCATCCCATGCCGAGCGTCAGGTCCAAATCCCACCAGCGTCGCGACAGGGCAATATATTCGCCGGCGAAGCGCCCCTTGCCGGGAAGGTCCAGCCCCGACCCGGTGACGTCGCGCCCGCCGATCACCAGGGCCGGCCCGCGCTCATCCTCCCGCCGCAACCGGAGCTTCAGATCGAGGCCGGGTTCGGTAAGGCCGTAATAGCCGGGATAGGCGCTGTTGCGCGCGGTGACCTCAAGCCAGGGCAGCGGCTGAGTTGATATCGTGTAGTGCCGGTGCAGGTCGCCGAGCGCGGTCAACCCGCCGCTCATCGAGCCGTCGGGCGCCATGCGGGCATTCGGCATCTGCAACAGCCCGATCCCGCCCCAGTCGGACAGGCTGTATTGCATCTCATCAGCCAGGGCCGGGGATGCCGCAAGAAGAACAAGAAAGGCAGTGAGGCGCACGCGCTGATCGCGAAGGTTCGGAGATGCGATCCGATCCTTCGCGAGTCATGCGTATGAATGCAACTGAAAAGACGCGGTAGGCCGTCGCCGTTACGGCGCCTCGACCACCTCGAAGTCATGGGTAATGGTGGCGGTCTGGCCCAGCATGATCGAGGCGGAGCAGTATTTTTCCGCCGACAGGGCGATGGCGCGCTCCACCTTGGCGGGGTCCAGCTTGCGGCCGGTCACGGTGAAATGGACGTGGATCTTGGTGAAGACCTTCGGATCGGTGTCCGCCCGTTCGGCCTCGATTGCGGCGACGCAGTCGGTGATCTGCTGGCGGCCCTTTTCCAGGATCATCACCACGTCGAAGCAGGTGCAGCCGCCCATGCCGATCAGCAGCATTTCCATCGGGCGGATGCCGGCATTGCGGCCGCCGGATTCCGGAGCGCCGTCCATCACCACGGCATGGCCGCTGCCGGATTCGCCGACGAACATCTTGCCGTCCACCCAAGTGACGCGCGCCTTCATGACCATTTCCTTCGTTCACTGTTGATCGTGAGTGTCCGCGCGAAGCTAGGCGCGGCGGCGGGGCGGCGCAAGGGGGCGCAGCGCTTCCATCACCGGGCTTGTCCGGCGGCGCCCGCTCGCCCAAAGTCGACCGTACAGTGACGCATATTGCGATGACGAGGCCCTTCACCATGCCGCACGGCCATTCCCATGGCGGTTCTTCAGACGCCGGGCACGATCATGCCGGGCACGACCACGGCGACCATCACCATCATGGGCCGGCTCGCTACGACCGGTCCTTCGCGCTGGGGGCATTGCTGAACATCGGCTTCGTGGTCGTGGAGGCGGTCTACGGACTGATCGCAAACTCCACGGCGCTGCTGGCCGATGCCGGGCATAATCTCAGCGACGTGATGGGGTTGCTGCTGGCTTGGGGAGCGGTGTGGCTCGGGCGGCGGATTCCGCAGGGGCGCTACACCTACGGTTTCGGCAACGCGTCGATCCTGGCGTCGCTGCTGAACGCGATGATCCTGCTGATCGCCGTCGGCGCCATCCTGCTGGAGGCGGCCAACCGTATCGCCGATCCCGAGCCGGTGGGGGAAACCACGGTCATGGTGGTGGCGGTGATCGGTATCGTCGTCAACGCCTGGACCGCCTGGCTGTTCATGGGCGGGCAGAAGCAGGACATCAACCTGCGCGGCGCCTATCTGCACATGGCGGCCGACGCGGCGGTGTCCCTGGGCGTCGTGCTGGCGGCGCTGGCGATCCGCTTCACCGGCTGGTTGTGGCTGGATCCGGTGACCAGCATCGTCATCGCCGTGGTCATCATTGCCGGCACCTGGGGCCTGCTGCGCGATTCGGTGCGGCTGGCGATGGACGCGGTGCCCGACGGCATCGACCGGACGGGGGTCGAGCACTATCTGGCCGGGCTGCCCGGTGTCGTCACCGTGCACGACCTGCACATCTGGCCGATCAGCACGACGGAAACCGCCCTCACTGCCCATCTTGTCCGCCCCGGCATGGGGCAGGACGACGCCCTTCTGCTCGAGATCTCGACAGTGCTGAAGGAGCGCTTCGGCATCGGCCATGCCACCATCCAGGTGGAGCATGACGGCAGTTGCTGCCGCCTTGCCCCAGCGGAGGTGGTCTGAGCCCTTAGACCTGCTCGCGGGCGAGGCGGCGGGCGTTGGCGCGCACCTTGCGGTAGGCGGGGTTCATGCTGGCAGCCGCCAGTGCCGCCGTCGCCTCGATCAGGCGCAGGTTGGCGTGGATGCCGGCATCGACCGCGTCGGCCAGCAGGCGCTGCTGCACGTCGACGATCTCCACCGGGTTCTTGCAGGTGGCAAGCCCGCCGATGGTGGCCGCCGCCGCCTGGGTCTGCTTGGTGATCATGGTGATCCAGGCCTGCCCGAACTCGCCGATGCCGGTGGCCACCGCGTGAAAGGCTTCGACGGCCGCCTCCACCTTCTCCGATCCCATGCGGATGAATTCCGGATTGGCGAAGTCGATGGGGTTCGCCAGCGCCGCCGTCATCATCGCGGTGCGATAGCCGATGGTCTGCGCCGCCGCGACGCCCATTTCGCTGCTGCGAAGGCCGGTCTTGGTCAGCTGGCCCGCCACCGCCATAAGCCTGTCGGTGGGATGGCCGTTGCCGGCGTTCTGTGATGACATGGGCGTCGCCCCTCTCAAAAAATCGTTGCCGGAACTTGGCTGCAGCATCAACGCTGCACTGCAGCATAGGTTCCGGGACGATCTTTACGCCTCGGCGAGCGCGCGGTCGAGATCTTCGATGATGTCCTGAGGATCCTCAAGACCAACGGACAGGCGCAGCAGGCCGGGTTCGATCCGGGCGGCGACCTTTTCCTCGTCCGTCAGCTTGGAATGGGTGGTGGTGGCGGGGTGGGTGATGAGGCTCTTCGAATCGCCGAGATTGTTGGAGATCATCACCATGCGCAGGCCGTTCAGCGTGTTGAACGCCTCGGTCTTGCCGCCCTTCAGGAAGACCGACAGCATGTTGCCGCCGCCGGTCATCTGCTTGCGCACCAGATCATATTGCGGATGGCTGGGCAGCAGCGGGTACAGCACCTGGGCGACCTTCGGGTGGCTTTCCAGGAACTCGGCGACCTGCAGCCCGGCCGCCGACTGGGCCTGCACACGCAGTTCCAGCGTCTCCATGCCCTTCAGCAGCAGCCAGGAATTGAAGGGGGAGATGGTCGGGCCGGTGTTGCGCAGGAAGGGATGGATGACCTCCGAGGCGTATTTCTTGTCCTTGGCCAGGATGACACCGCCCAGGCAGCGGCCCTGACCGTCGATGTGCTTGGTCGCCGAATAGATGATGACGTCGGCGCCGAAATCGAACGGGCGCTGCAGGACGGGCGTCGCGAAGGCGTTGTCGACGACGACCACCGCACCCGCCTTGTGGGCGAGATCGCAGACAGCCCGGAGATCGACGACCTCAAGCCCGGGGTTCGACGGTGTTTCCAGGAAGACCGCCTTGGTCGGCTTGGACAGCGCCTCTTCCCACTCCGTCAGGTTGGTGCCGTCGACGAACACCGTCTCGATGCCGTAGCGGCCACACAGCTCCTTCAGGATCCAATAGCAGGAGATGAAGAGCGCCCGCGGCGCCACCACCCGGTCGCCGGCGCGCAGGCCGCTCATCAGCGCGCCATGCACCGCCGCCATGCCGCTGGCGGTGGCATAGGCCCATTCGGCGCCCTCATACTCGGCCAGCCGGTCCTCGAACATCGCCGAGGTCGGGTTGCGGAAGCGCGAGTAGACATGGCGCGTGCCGTCGTTGGCAAAGGCGTTCTCCGCCTCCTCGGCCGAGCCGTAGACGAAGCCGGAGGTCTGGTACAGCGCCTCGCAGGTCTCGTCGAACTGCGAGCGGCGAATGCCGCCATGGACCAGCTTGGACCGCGGGCGCAGCCCCGCGACGTTCGGATTGCGATGATCGGTGCGCGACATTCCGCAACTCTCCCCTGAATGACGCCGGTGGGGCGAGGCCGGCCGCAAACAGAAAACGCCCCGACCGATCGGGTCGAGGCGCGGACGCGGCTCGGACCTTTTTAGCGGATTGTTTTACGTGGCCCGCAAGCCGGTCGACCAAATCACCACGTGGGTTCGCTTGTACGACTGCGTATGACCGCCGTCAAGTGGGGTAGCGCCGCCTTCCCTTTTTCCGCAACCCAACCGGTCTGCCGATCCGAAATCGCGGTCGATATTCAGCAAGATGTGCCAGGACGGCTGCCGGACCCCCGGCTTATGGTTCCTTCCATCAACCGTGCAGGCCGGACCGACGATGAGCAGGCAAGAGTATGACAAGAGATTTTCCCGGCTGTTCGACTACATCGACCAGAATCTGGAGGGCGACCTGTCGTTAGACAGGCTGAGCGACGTCGCCTGTCTCTCGAAGTTCCACTTCCATCGTCTTTTCTCGGCTCATTTCGATGTCAGCATCGGGAAATACATCCAGCTGGCACGGTTGAAGCGGGCGTCGTTCCGGCTGGCCTTCTATCCGGCCGACAAGGTCATCGACATCGCCTTGGACGCCGGTTTCGAAACGCCGGAATCCTTCTCCCGCGCCTTCAGGAATGCGTTCGGCCAGACCCCGTCGGAGTTCAGGAAAACTCCGGAATGGCGGCAGTGGCACGACCGCTATCGTCACATCAAAAGAAGAAGGATCAGGACCATGGATGTCTCCATCGTCGAAGTCGCGCCCATCCAGGTGGCGGCCTACTGTCATCAAGGACCAATCGAGGGCGTGAATGACTCGGTTCGCATCTTCATCGACTGGCGCAAGGCCAGCGGGCTGTCGCCGCGGGAACGGTGCCGGACCTTCGGCGTCGCCTTCGACAACCCGGAAACCACCGAACCGGCCGATTTCCGGTTCGACATCTGCGGGGAAATCGACGGCGAGGTGCCGGACAATCCCCAAGGGGTGGTGAAGAAGCTCATTCCTGGCGGTCGATGCGCCGTGGTCAGGCACCGGGGAGCGCACGAGCAGATCGGGGAGGTCGTGCGGTTTCTCTATGGCCGATGGCTTCCGGAAAGCGGCGAAGAGCTTCGCGATTTCCCGGTGTACTTCCACTATCTGAACTTCATCGGCGAGACACCGGAGCATGATCTGCTGACCGACGTCTATTTGCCAATCAAGTAAGGCACGGCACGGAAGTGGCGCCGCTTCCGTTGTCCGCCGGTTCAGCCGACCTGCTCTCCGCTCGGTTGCGGCTTTTTCGACAGCATCCCCTTCACGTCTCCCAGTTTAGCCCCGCCCAGCAGAGTCGCCAGTACTCCGAAGGCCGCGGCGCCGCCGGACACCAGCAAGGCCAGCGCCAGGAACCTCACCGTGGTGGAGGGTGCGGTGAGCCAGGGCGCCAGCACGCGGTCGCCGACCAGCAGCGCCGCCCCCATGCCGGCCGCCGCCGCCGCGATGCGCGGCGCGCGGCGTTTCAGCCGGTCATCCAGGTCGAACAGGCCGCGCCGGCGCATCGCCGCGACCAGCAGCCCGACATCAAGCCATGCGGTCAAACCGGTGGCGAGCGCGATGCCGACATGGCCCAGCCAGGGCATCAGCAGCAGCGCGAGCAGGGCGGTCGCCACCGTCACGACGACCGCCACGCGCACCGGCGTCACCGTGTCGTGGCGGGCGAAAAAGGCGGCGTTCAGCGACTTCACGATCACATAGGCCGGAATGCCGATGGCATAGGCGGCGAGCGCCATCGCCGTGGCCTGCGCCTCCTCCGGACCGAAGGCGCCGCGCTGGAACAGGACGGAGACGATGGGTGCTCCCGCCACGCCCAAGGCGACCGCCGCCGGCAGGCCGAGCAGCAGGCTGAACTCCAGCGCGCGGCTCAGGTAATGGCGGACCAGCCCCTCGTCCCCGGCGGCGACATGACGGGCCAGAACCGGCAAAAGCGCGGTGCCGATGGCGATGCCGATGATACCCAGCGGCATCTGGTTCAGCCGGTCGGCATAATAAAGGAAGGACACCGCGCCCGACGGCAGCAGCGAGGCCAGCACGATGTTCAGGAACAGGTTGATCTGCATGACGCCGGCCCCGATCGCGCCGGGTCCGATCAGCCGGAACAGCCGCCGCATTCCCTCCGTCATCCGTGGCGGACGCAGCCGCAGGGCGATGCCCGCCTTGCCGCAGGCCCAGGCCATCCACGCGACCTGAACCGCACCCGACAGCGTGACCGCCGCCGCCATGGCGGTGCCGGCCTCCAGCCCCAGCCGCGGCGCGATCAGCAGGGCGGCGACCAGCGTCAGGTTGAAGGCGATGGGCGCGGCGGCGAAGGGGCCGAAACGGTCGAGCGCGTTCAGCACCCCGCCCAGCAGCGCCACCAGCGAGATCAGCGCCAGATAGGGGAAAGTCAGCCGCGCCATGTCCACCGCCAGGGCGAACTTGGCCGGCTCGTCCGAAAAGCCGGGAGCGAGACCGTGCATCAGCCAGGGCATGGCGACGACGGCGGCCAGCGTGAAGGGCAGCAGCATCGCCAGCAGCATCGCCAGCGCCTCTTCCGCGAAGCGGATGGCGGCGGCACGGCCACGGGTCTGCAATTCGGCGGCGAAGAGCGGAACGAAGGCGACGCCGAAAGCGCCTTCCGCGAACAGCCGGCGGAACAGGTTGGGCAGTTTCAGAGCGACGAAGAAGGCGTCGGCCACCGGCCCGGCGCCCAGCACGGCCGCGGTCAGGATGTCGCGTGCGAAGCCGGCCAGCCGGCTCAGCAGGGTCAGGCCGCCGACTGTGGCGATGGCGCGTGCGAAATTCATCGCGGCGGTATAGCCGGCCATGGGTGCGTGGCAAAGCCGGCTTTTCGGCGCAGTGGATGCGGTGCCGTTGGTGGTGATGATGGCGCTGGTCTGCATGGGTGGAGCAACTGCCCGTCGATGCCACCTTGCCGGTAATGGCGTTGCGTCGGCACCGGCATTGCGGCATGCTTGCGTCCGCCTGTCTGCGTCCGCTTTCACGCCGAAGGACGCGGCCGGCGGACGATCCACTGCGTTCGGGGTATACGTGAAGCGGGCGCTCTGGCTTTTTTCCGGTTTTGGCGGTCGGCTGGTCCTGCCCGCTCTGGCGGTCGCGCTGGCCATCGCCGCCCTTTGGTGGATTCTGCTCGACCGTCTGCATCGGGAAGAGCGGCTGCTCGACCAGACGGCCCATGAAAAGACCGCCGTCGTCGCCCGTCTGGTGGGGGAGCATGCTGTTTCCACCTTCCGCCGGGTCGACGACCTGCTGCTGGACCTGATCGCCAACACCGAGCGCAACCGCGCCATGCGCCTGGATTCCCGCCGCGCCTTCGAAGAGGGGCTGGTGGTCGGCGTCCGCGTCTATGATGCCTCGGGCCTGCTGACCATGGGCGGGGGACGGGCCACCTTCCAGGGGTCCATCACCGACCGCGACGAGTTCCGCATCGCCCGTGACAGCGCGCCGCGCGGGCTGGTGATCGGCATCCCCTATGCCTCGTCGGAGACGCATGACCTGATCATCCCGGTGTCGCGCCGGCTGGAGAACGCCGACGGTACCTTCGCCGGCATCGCCGTCGCCGACATTCCGGTCGAATCCTTCGTCCGCTTTTACCGTGTGCTTGGTCTGCCGCCGGACGGCGCGGCGGCGCTGCTGCGCTCCGACGGCGTCATCATCGCCCGCAGCGGCGGAATGAACGCGGCATCGAGCCGCGATTCAGCCAACAGCGAGCTTTGGCAGGCGATCAGGCAGCATCCCGTCGGCCATATGCGCATGACCAGCCCGATCGACGGGGTGGAGCGGATCACCGCCTTCCGGTCGACTCCCGACTATCCGGTGATCGCGGTCGTCGGCGAATCGGTGGAGACGGTGTTCGGTCCCTGGCGCGAAAATGCCCGCCTCTACATCGGCTGGGCGGTCGCCACCACCGTGGTGATCCTGCTGTTCGTCATCGCCTTCATCGTCGAACTGCAATGGCGCCGCCACACCGACCGAGCGTTGCGGGTGCGCAACCGGGCGCTGGCCTGGAGCAACGACGGCATCATGATCGCCGACGCCACCCAGCCGGGCATGCCCATCGTCTATGTCAATCCGGCGCTGGAAGAGCTGCTGGGCGCGCCGATCTCCGCCCTGATGGGCAGCGGCGCCCTGACCGCGCTGGAGCGGGCGACGAACGACCGGGCGGCCCTGCAGCCGTTGCGTGACGCCATCGTCGTCGGCCGGGACGCGCGGGTGGAACTGACCCGTCCCGGCCTTGTCGCGGACGGTGCGGACTCGCAAGGGCCGCGCTGCCTGGAGTTGAGCGCGTCGCCGGTGCGCGATCACGACAACCGTCTGGTCAGCCTGATCGCCACCGTCCGCGACATTTCCGAGCACAAGCGGGCGCAGGCGGCGCTGACGGAAGCCCGGCGGGAGGCCGACGTTGCGAACGTCGCGAAGTCGAAATTCCTGGCGGCGGCAAGTCACGACCTGCGCCAGCCGGTGCAGTCGCTGATGCTGCTGATGGAGGTGCTGTCCACCCGCGTCAGCGACGGCATGACCCGCAATGTCCTGGGCACCATGGATCGGGCGCTGGGCGCCCTGAAGATGCTGCTGGACGGGCTGCTCGACGTCTCCCGGCTGGAGGCCGGGGCGGTGATTCCCGAGGTGGAGGTGTTTCCGCTGCAGGAGGTGATGGACCGCGTGGCCGCCAACAGCCGCTCAGTCGCCGTCCAGAAGGGTCTGATCCTGCACATCGTGCCGTGCAGCGCCCATGTCCGCAGCGATCCGATGCTGTTGGGCCGCATCCTGCAGAATCTGGTGGAGAACGCGCTGCGCTACACCGACAAGGGACGCATCCTGATCGGCTGCCGCCGTCGCGGCGGCATGCTGCGGATCGAGGTGTGGGACACCGGCATCGGCATTCCCGCCGACCAGCAGGAGGACATCTTCCAGGAGTTCGTGCAGGTCGGCAATCCCAGCCGCAACCGCGACCGGGGCCTTGGACTCGGTCTGGCGGTGGTGCGGCGGCTGTCGGCGATGCTCGACCATCAGGTCACGGTGCGGTCCACCCCCGGCGAGGGATCCGTCTTCACCGTGGAACTGCCGATCGCCGACGCGCCGGCAGCCAAGATCATGCCCGCTCCGCTCGCGCCGCTGCCGGCCTTCGCCACCACCGTGCTTGTGATCGAGGACGACGGTATCGTGCGTGAAGGGATGCGCGCCATGCTGGAGGAGTGGGGTTATATCGTTCTGGCGGCCGAATCCTGCAGCGAGGCGCTCGACCTCGCCAATCGCGGGCCGGCTCCCGACCTGATCGTCGCCGATTACCGTCTGCGCGACGGCCGTACCGGGACCGAGGCGATCCGGGAGGTCCGGCTGGCGCTTGGCCGCATCCTGCCCGGCATCCTGGTCACCGGCGACACCGCTCCCGCCCGCGCGCAGGAGGCGGAGGCCGGCAATTTCCGCGTCATGCACAAGCCGGTGATCGCCTCCGACCTGCGGCGCGCGGTGGCCGAGGCGTTGGAGCCGCTTCTGCGGGAACGCCAGACGGTGGCCTGATCCGGTCGCCTGGCCGTGGGCCGTCAGGGGATCAGGCTGTTCAGGTCGAAATCCTGCGCGAAGGCGATCATGGCGCCGCAGGCGCTGGCCGACCCGACCCGCAGCACGCCTTCGCCGACGACAGTCGGGAACTTGCTCTTCTGCAAAGCCTGCTGGGTCTTGACCGGATCGGCGACGCGCAGCACGAAGCCGGCGAAGAAGGGCAGGGCGACGGTGGCGAAGGCCGGGTCGGCGGTCCAGGCCCAATTCAGGCGGTCCGGCGTGGCGACCAGCACCGGGACCTGACCGTCGCCGCTCCCCACGCTACTTTTGTGCGCCGGTTCCACCACGCGCGCGGAACCGCGGTCGGTGACGGTGCCGCCCAGCAGCTTGGCGTAGGTCGCGGCCACCGCATCGGGATCGGCGGCGGCGATCACCAGCGCTTCCAGGCCGGTGGCGCCGTTGGCGTGCACCATCTGGTCGGGGCGCCAGACCAGATCGGGCGTGTGGTGCTGGCACAGGAAGACGCGGTCGGCCGGGGTGGCCGCCGGGTCGATCTGGGTGATGGTGAAGTTGGCGTCGCGGCTGCCGCCGGGCAGGTCCACCGGGCGGCCGAAATCGACGGGTTCCGACACCGGGAAGCCGGCGGCGGTCAGCGGCCCGACGGCGGCGCGGGCGTCCGGCGTCTTCAGCGCGACGGCGGCGATGCCCTCGCGCTGGCGCAGGAAGGCGGCGTAATGGGCATTGGCCGGCCGCTGTTCCTCGATGCCCAGCAGTTCCAGATAGGTGCCGGTTGGAAACAGGATGGTGTGGTTGGCCGATTTCAGCTGGGTGTGATGGCCGCGTGGCGTCACGGTGAAGCCGAGCCGGGTATAGGCGTCGCGCGCCGCGTCCAGGTCGCGGGTGGCGATGACCAGATGGTCCAGTCCGGTGATGCCGTCGATGCTCATGGCGTCCTGCCGCTGTCGGGTTGTTGTGCCGCCAGCGATAGAACAGCCGGCCTGCCGCGGCAAGCGTGAAGCGGCCGGGTCTCCTCGTGGGAGGCCCGGCCCAGCGGTCACAGCGCCTGCTGCAGCTCCGGCACGGCCTTGAACAGGTCGGCGACAAGGCCGTAGTCGGCGATCTGGAAGATCGGCGCTTCCTCATCCTTGTTGATCGCGACGATCACCTTGCTGTCCTTCATGCCGGCCAGATGCTGGATCGCACCCGAAATGCCGACGGCGACGTACAGCTCCGGCGCCACGATCTTGCCGGTCTGACCGACCTGATAGTCGTTCGGCACGAAGCCGGCATCGACCGCGGCGCGGCTGGCGCCCACGGCGGCCCCCAGCTTGTCGGCCAGAGCCTCCAGCATCGGGAAATTGTCGCCCGACTGCATGCCGCGCCCACCGGAGATGACGATGCGGGCGGCGGTCAGTTCCGGACGCTCCGACTTGGTCAGCTCGGCCGAGACGAAGCTCGACAGGGCGGGATCGGCCACGGCGGCGATGCTTTCGACCGGGGCGCTGTTGGTGACTGCCGCCGCCTCGAAGGCGGTGGTGCGGACGGTGACGACCTTCACCGCATCGACCGACTGCACGGTGGCGATGGCGTTGCCAGCGTAGATCGGCCGCTCGAACGTATCGGCGGAGACCACGGCGGTGATGTCGGAGATCATCGCCACGTCGAGCAAGGCGGCAACGCGCGGCAGCACGTTCTTGCCCACCGA
>NZ_LGQY01000071.1:0-18910 GCF_003116065.1 Azospirillum sp. TSO5
CCTGCGAGACCTCTCCATCGTCAGTGCGGCTGGTCATACGAGGGCGGGCTGCTGCTGACCGCCTTCAAGCTGCTCGGTCAGTCCGGACCTGTTTCGTCTCCTTGCGGCACCTCGACGTCGTCCGGCAATGCATATGGACGAAGACACGCAGAAAAGAGGGGCGAAGGAAGTGTTAAGCATCAAGTATCCATCAGTATCCGCTAGGTAGAGTTACAGGCTGAGGCTAACTAGAGCTAGTGCTGGTCAATAGCGCTTACCTCGTTGACGATGTGGGGGGCACGCGAAAACTGGATGCCCTCAAGGGATTTGTGCACAGTCAGATAGCAGGTTTGCCCTGGCTTTGCCACCTAGGTTCCCACATAATCCCCCACAGTACCCAACGCTCGGCAGACAGGGGCCAGGTAATCGAAACACCCCTGGGCTTTACGCCGGAGTCGATGCCCCCTTCCCTATGACCGCGTCTGGCGTCGAAGCGATTCCACGGCAGCTCCGATCGCGGCCATGCTGGGCTCACGGGTTCCCCATTCCGTCCAGAAGTTGCGAGTCGCGCTGTCCGGCTCCACAATCGGCCTGTCGAGCTTGATTCGCGACGGCAAAAGGGTCGCATCACCAAGCAGCAGCGCTTCTCCAATATCAAGCAGTGGAAGCATCTCGGTCATGCCAGCCAGGGAATCGGGCATCAGCTTGCGGACCACGCCTTGGTCGGTCTCATTGGTTAGCCGCAAAGACAGAAAGTTGTTGCACTGGCTGAGAATCGTCTTGCTGACGTCAGAGGGACGTTGACTGACCACTAGAAGCGAGAATCCATACTTCCGGCCTTCTTTGCTGATACGCTCAAATGCGCCGAGCGCCTGCTTTTGCACCGCATCGGCATCTTCGCGCGTCGGGAGATAAAGATGCGCCTCATCACACAAAAGGGTAACGGGTGTGCGCTTGGATGGATCCATCCAAAATTGTACATCATACAAAAGGCGAGCGAAAACGCCGGTCACGACGGGTAGCACATCCGCTGGCACCTCCGAGAAGTCGACAACTTTGATACCGGGTCTTCCGTTACCTGAACACAGAAGACGGGACACCGACTCGACGAGCCAGCCATAGCCCAGGGCAGGTGCTGGCGGTTTGAACATGAAGCCGTAACGACGATCATCGATTTTGGCTTCCAATCGCGCGATGAAGCGGGTGAGTTGCCCCTCCCAGTCCCCTTTTACCGGCTTGCCGTCTTTCCCCATTCCTTTTGCTGTGTTGTCATGCCGAAGCTGTCCAAGCAGCAGATCGAGCGGATACGGAATCGGAGAGTCCAGAGTGAATGTCTCCGCGACCGCGCCCTTTCCTTCGTTGACCAGCGTGGCGTGCTTGAGGTCACGGATGTGCAACGAGAAACGAGAGGCTTGGTTCGGAGCGTTGTTGTCACTCCGATCCAAAATCATGGCAAGCATTTCGTCACGGTTGAGCAACCAGTATGGAAGAAAAAGCGCATCGCTCGGCGAGGAAGACAGATCGCCGGGACCGGCTATCCTGAACCGCGCCGCAAAGCCACCCTTTTCGGTGTTGCACAGCGGCGCGTATTCACCATGCATATCCAGGACAATGATGTTCGGATATGCGAGCTTGCTCGCCCGCTCAAGAAGCAGCGCGACAGCCCAACTCTTTCCGGAACCGGTGCTGCCGAGGATGGCGGCATGGCGCTGGAAGAAGCGGTCTCCGCTTGCGATGGCCACTGCCGTTCGGTCGGCCACGAAGTGGCCAAGCTTGAGCCGTTGACCGTCTTCGAGTTCCGCCCCCAACAGTCCCATAAACCGCTGAAGGTTTGCCCCCTCGACGTAGTAGCAGTCCCGATCGATTTGGGGAAAACTGTCAGCTCCGCGTTTGAAGGTGTTGCGACGGCTCCCGTCTACGGTGCGGAAGGTCCCAATGAGAACCGCTTGGAGCTGGTCCGACGTGGTCGGCGCGAGTTCGACAGAACCATCTGCCCCTCCATCGATCGGAATGAGTTCATCCCGCAGGCAGCGCGTTACGCGTTCCACCAAGCCAATTAGGAATTCCTGCTCCGTGGCTCCGCGTATTGCGACAAGGTTGCCCACGCCAACTCGGGTCAAAAGCGACGGATTACGGACTTCAACGGTTGCCTTCCCGGTATCAACCGCTGCGATGACACCAAGGGCGTCGTGCTCAGAGAAGAGCAAGGCTGGTTCAGACAGCATCAGGTCAATACCTCGTCGATGAGTTTGTGAAGATCCCACCAAAGTCGATTGGGAAGAATGTGTTCCTTGCGCAGGGAGAAGATCCGGCTGCCCTCTGCCCCACCATCACCAAGACTGTCGATTGCAGTAACATTGTCGCACGTTATGGCCAGTTCTTGCGCTTTGAGGGAGAGAGAGAAGGTCAGAATCAGGGTTGGCCTACCGGAACGAATTGCCGGGGTGAGGTGGGTCTCAAGATGTTGATCGTTGAACCCATAGCCGAGAACGAGAAAGCGCGAAGCACTGTCAATGGCAGCGTTTGCGCGCTCACGATGCCGGTCGAATGGCCGCTCATACCCATTCAAATACTTATTCGATCCCGGTGTGATGAGCAGCCGTCGCAGGGGAAGATTTCCGGCATAGCGAATCGGTTTTCCATCCTTGAGGTACCAGTCGAGGCTGCCGTGGGGTTTACACAGGATAACCCGAGGCTTGTACACCAGGCGGCCTCCTCGGCCACCTGGCAGAGAGCGGAACTCCCGACACAAGTTCATCCGGCTTTCACCTTCATCCAGCAGTCCGATGGTGTGTCCGGCGAACATGGTGTCTATACCAAGACCCAGCCCGGCGTCTTCAACCGCAACCTCGATGAGGCGATCATAATTGGGAGTGACGACAGGTATGCCATCACTTCGAAGCAAATGCCGAAGAAGTCGTGAAAAGCGTAATGTCCGCGATCCACGCACCACTTCAGAAATGACGGAGGTCTCGTGTGCCTCAATAAAACACCCGGTTTCTGCTACAATCCGCTCCTCCAGCCGCGCACTTGGCGGGTGAGCCAACAGAACGTCCTCAAGCCCGTTTCCAGACGCCAACCCAATCTTAATGTTTTGCCAGAGCGGGGCATCTTCTTCTTCGACATGCGGCGACACTGCCGCCAGT
This sequence comes from Azospirillum sp. TSO5, assembly GCF_003116065.1. Taxonomy (NCBI): domain Bacteria; kingdom Pseudomonadati; phylum Pseudomonadota; class Alphaproteobacteria; order Rhodospirillales; family Azospirillaceae; genus Azospirillum; species Azospirillum sp. TSO5. The sequence goes on from NZ_LGQY01000071.1 coordinate 3,126, forward strand.
AAATGATCGGACAGCCCTCCCATTCCAGGAATGCCCTCAGCCGCAGATAGGCCGGACCCAACAACGACCAGCAGACCGTCCCGGAAGTGGTCTTGCAGTGACCTCTTCAATTGGTCGAGTTCCATCACCGCGCTCGTCCCAAGCCCAAAGGGGCTCTTGCCCGCCACCGAAGTTACCACTTTTGATGTGGGCAGATGGTAGTGGATTTCCGCCTGGAATCAACCGGCGAGTTCGCAGCAGCAGCCTGTGCCCGACAGAACATACCCCCGTATGCCGTCATCACCTGTTGAAGCAGCAACGATACCAAACCAGGGGAACCTCTTAACGCCAGCGCTCCATCATTTCTCAATAATTCCGAACCCAGACATTCCTTAGCGGCTCTATACCTACCCGTGGCTTGATCCGCGCATCTCGGATCAGCTAGAAAGAGTTACGTGCTTTCGCGATGTTATCGCGCGAGATATGCAATCAGAAGCTAGCATTGCTCCGATGCGCAGCGGAGGTGTCGGCCTGCTACGGAAGGAGTCGGACGGCCATGGCGGCGCTTGAAGATCTGACCCCGAGCGCTTCGGTGCGCGGCATCCTGCCCAGCGGGTTAGTGACGGTGGTGAATGTCCAATGGCACGGATCGGCTGCCGTTGAACTGACCTACAAAACCCCGGAAGGTCGAGTCGCCAACGAATTGCTCTACCGGCACGACGAACCTCGAATCGAGGTGGTGACGGTTGGCAGGCCGTGGAGCTTTGATGGCGGGGGCGACCTCTTCCGTCTGGTGTCCGAGGCCCAGCGCATCCGTCTCGCCCACCTGTTTGATCCGGTCTTGGCGGTCCACACCTCGGTGGTCGAGCCGCTCCCCCATCAGATCACCGCAGTGTACGAGTCGATGCTGCCGCGCCAGCCCTTGCGCTTCCTCCTGGCCGACGATCCGGGCGCGGGCAAAACCATCATGGCCGGGCTGCTGATGAAGGAGTTGATCGCGCGCGGCGACTTGCAGCGTTGCCTGGTCGTCTGCCCCGGCAGCCTAGCCGAACAGTGGCAGGACGAGCTTTACCGCCGCTTCCACCTGCCGTTCGAAATCCTGACCAACGACAAACTCGAAGCGGCGCGCACCGGCAACTGGTTCCTGGAGAACAACCTGGTTATTGCCCGGCTGGACAAGCTGTCGCGCAACGAGGACGTACAGCAGAAGCTTCAAGCCCCGGACTGCCGCTGGGATCTGGTAGTGTGCGACGAGGCGCACAAGATGTCGGCCACCTTCTTCGGTGGCGAGATCAAGTACACCAAGCGTTACCGCCTCGGCCAACTGCTGTCCTCGCTCACGCGGCACTTCCTGCTGATGTCAGCCACGCCGCACAACGGCAAGGAGGAGGATTTCCAGCTTTTCATGGCCCTGCTCGACGGAGACCGGTTCGAGGGGCGGTTCCGCGACGGTGTTCACACCGCCGACGTGTCCGACCTGATGCGGCGCATGGTCAAGGAGAAGCTGCTGAAGTTCGACGGGAAGCCGCTGTTCCCGGAACGGATTGCCTACACCGTCACCTACAAGCTGTCTGACGCCGAGGCGCGGCTCTACCGGGAGGTCACCGATTACGTCCGCGAAGAATTCAACCGCGCCGATGCCCTGGAAAATGACAAACGAGCCGGGACGGTTGGCTTCGCGCTGACCATCCTGCAACGGCGCCTCGCCTCGTCGCCGGAAGCGATCTATCAATCCCTTCGCCGTCGTCGGGAGCGGCTGGAAAGCCGCCTTCGGGAACTGGAGGTGCTGCAACGTGGCGAGGAGGTCGGCAATGTGCTGTCGGTGGGCCGGATGCTCGACGCCGACGACGTGGAGGACCTGGACGATGCCCCCGACAACGAGGTCCAGGCCGCCGAGGAGGAAATCCTCGATCAGGCCACCGCCGCCCGCAGCATTGGCGAACTGAGGATTGAGATCGACACGCTCAAGCGGCTTGAAGCTCTGGCGTCCTCCATCCGCCGGTCGGGTGAGGACCGGAAGTGGCGCGAACTCGCCAGCCTGCTGACAGAAATCTTCACGCCGGTGGTCTGCTCGAATGGGTTCGCCGCGGAACAGGCGCCTTACGACGCCGGTTCCCCTGAGATCGCCAAACCCACGCCGTCACCGCACCAGAAGCTGGTGATCTTCACGGAACACCGCGACACGCTGAATTACCTGGAGACTCGCATCTCGTCGCTGCTCGGACGGCGGGAGGCGGTGGTGTGCATCCATGGCGGACTTGGCCGGGAGGAGCGCAAGAAGGCCGAGGAGGCTTTCAAGCACGATCCCCAAGTGCGTGTTCTGCTCGCCACTGATGCAGCAGGGGAAGGCATTAACCTCCAGCGCGCCCACCTTATGGTCAACTACGACCTGCCCTGGAACCCCAACCGGTTGGAGCAGCGGTTCGGGCGCATTCACCGCATCGGCCAGACCGAGGTCTGCCACCTGTGGAACCTTGTGGCGGAGGAGACACGCGAGGGCGACGTTTACCGCAAGCTGCTGGAAAAGCTGGAACAGGCTCGCAAGTCCCTGGGCGGGCAGGTCTTTGACGTGCTCGGCAAGCTTCAATTCGATGGGATGCCCCTGCGCGACCTGTTGATCTCGGCCATCCGCTACGGCGAGCAACCGGAGGTCCGCGACCGCCTAAACCGGGTGATCGAGAACTCGGTGGAGCGTGATCACCTGCAAGACCTACTGGAGGATCAGGCCCTCGCCCAGGACTCGATGGACGCCAGCCGGGTCTATCGCATCCGTGAGGAAATGGAACGGGCCGAAGCGCGGCGCCTCCAACCCCACTATATCGAATCCTTCTTCATCGAGGGTTTCCGGCGTCTTGGAGGCACCATCAAACAGCGCGAACCGCGACGCTACGAGGTGACACATGTTCCAGCGCCTATCCGCAACCGCGACCGCCTGATTGGCATTGGAGAACCGATTCTGCCCCGCTATGAGCGGATTGCCTTCGAGAAGGCGTTGGTAGCACCTCAGGGACAGACCCTTGCTGCCTTTGTCTGTCCCGGCCACCCGCTGCTCGATGCGGTGATTGATCTGACCCTGGAACGGCACCGCGACCTGCTGCGCCGGGGCACCATTCTCGTGGACGAGCGTGATCCAGGCACCAAGCCGCGCGTCCTGTTCACGATGGAAAGCGCCCTCCAGGACGGCGCGCTCACCCGCAGCGGCGACCGCCGCCTAATCTCCAAGCGCCTGCTCTATGTGGAAATCGACGAGGCCGGACAGGCCCGGCATATCAATTACGCTCCCTACCTCGACTTCCGTCCGCTCAAGGCGGATGAGCCAGGGGTCGAAGCGATCCTCGCCCGACCGGAGTGTGCCTGGATTCACGCGGACCTGGAACGGCAGGCGCTTGGCCACGCCATCGCCCATGTGGTGCCCGAGCATCTGACCGAGGTGCGGGAGCGCAAGTTGGCGCTGCTGGCAAAGACCGAGGCAGCGGTGAAGGATCGGCTGACCAAGGAAATCACCTATTGGGACCACCGGGCGGAGCAGTTGAAGCTTCAGGAACGGGCGGGAAAGCCGAACGCAAACCTGAACTCGGGCGAGGCCCGCAAGCGCGCCGACGCCCTCCAGGCCCGGCTGGAGCGGCGCCTGGACGAGATTCGCCAGGAGCGTCAAATGGCGCCGCTGCCGCCGGTAGCGCTGGGCGGCCTGCTTGTCGTCCCAGCGGGGCTAATCGCGGCGACGACTGGCAAGCCAGCGCAGGTGTCGGCCACGACGGTGGACACCATGGCTGTGGCGGCGAAGGCGCGTGCCATCGTCATAGAGATCGAACGCGGTCTTGGCTTCGACCCGGTAGACCGGGAGTTCGACCGGCTGGGCTACGACATCGAAAGCCGTGTGCCTGGCACTGGCAGGCTGCGCTTCATCGAGGTGAAGGGGCGCGTCACCGGCGCCGACACCATCACCGTGACCCGCAACGAAATCCTGACCGCACTGAACAAGCCCGACGACTACATCCTAGCCGTGGTCGAGTTCGACGGCGCCGACCAGCGTGTCCACTACATCCGCCAACCCTTCCGCCGCGAGCCGGACTTCGACGCCGCCAGCGTCAATTACGGCTTCGCGGAGTTGATCGCCAAGGCTGGGGCCATCGCATGACGCGCGACGAATTGGCCGCCTTTCAGGCGGATAGGGCGAAGACGGACCTGTTCGCGCTCTACTCCCTATGCCGACGTCGTTTCCTGCGCGCGGCGGCCCTGTTGGAGTTGCCACGCGACCGCCTCGGCCCCATCGCGGCCATGGGCGGGTGGGAACCGGTGGAGCTCGCTCCACTGATGCCGGCATGGTCCATTCTCTGCCGACGCTACCGCGAGGAGGGATATGATCCGCAGATCAACCTGTTCGCGCCCTCCGCGTCCACCCCGGCGGAGGCGTGGAGCCACTTCGTGCATCACCGGCTGTTCCCGACGCTAGCGCAGGACGACGAGCTTGTGCGAAACGTCCTGCGCGCCGTCGGGGCTACTCCCTGCCGATCATCTGCCAACGCGGCAGAGGCCCTGTGTCTTCGTCTAACCGAAATGACACTGTCCGATACGCCCTCACCCTGGGCACCCGAAGAGGATATTCAGTGATGGCTGCCGCTCTGACGATGCTCCGCAACCGGTCCTAGCGTGCTGCCGCGATGAAGGGACTGATCATTCGGGAGCCTTGGATCGACCTGATCCTGTCGGGCCGGAAGACGTGGGAGATGCGCACCCGACCAACCTCGGTCCGTGGGCTGATTGCGTTGATCCGAAAGGGCAGCGGTGTGGTCTGTGGCGTTGCCGACCTGGTCGGCTCCCATCCGCCGCTGGACGCAGACGGGCTAGCGGCGACTCAGGCGCGGCATTGCATCCCCCCGACCAAGTTTGAAGAGGTCATCGCCGCCGGTTGGCTGGCACCGTGGGAACTCGCCCGTGCGCGGTGCCTGACCGGTCCGGTTCCTTACCGGCACCCCTCGGGTGCAGTGACCTGGGTGGACCTCTCGCCCGAGGTGACGGCGCTCATCGAGCGGCAGGTCGGTGACGAACCGGTGCCCAGGACCGTCGCGGCAACCACACGGGCACAGGCGGCCTCCCCGCCTCCTACCCACCATGGCGACGGGCATGTTGTCCGCCTGACCGAGGGTGCCATTAGGAATGGCTACATCAGGCTGACGAACGCCTTGCGGCTGTTCCCCGACGACGCCATTGGCGGGTCCAGCAAGGACGCCCTGGCACCGGGGACGGTCACTGTGGAGTTCGACCCCGGCCCCACCATCGTGACCGACATTGCGGGCGACAAAATGATCTTCCGCGACCGGGGCGGCACTCGGGCATTCTTCACCGCTGCCGGGGCGATGCCCGGCGATCAGGTTCACCTTCAGCGCGTCGCGCCGCGCCACATCCGAATCCGAATCCTGAAAGACACCGAATGATGGTCAAGAACCGCAAGAAGCTCATCGAAGTCGCCCTGCCGCTGGAGGCGATCAACAAGGCCAGCGCGCGGGAGAAGTCGATCCGGCACGGGCATCCCAGCACCCTGCACCTGTGGTGGGCGCGGCGCCCCCTGGCGGCGGCGCGGGCGGTGATCTTCGCCCAGATGGTGGACGATCCCTCGGCGTGGCCGGAACTGTTCCCAACCGAGAAGGAGCAGGAGAAGGAGCGCCAACGCCTTTTCAAGATCATCGAGGACTTGGTCCAGTGGGAGAACACCACGAACGAAGAGGTGCTGGAGCGCGCGCGGGCGGAAATCTGGCAAAGCTGGCGGCGAGCCTGCGCCGAGAACGCCGACCACCCGCTAGCCAAGGAATTGTTCGACCGCAACAAGCTCCCTGGCTTCCATGACCCCTTCGCTGGAGGCGGAGCCCTGCCGCTAGAAGCACAACGTCTGGGGCTGGAGGCCACTGCCACCGATCTGAACCCGGTGGCAGTGCTGATCAACAAGGCAATGATCGAAATCCCGCCGAAGTTCACCGGGATGTCACCGGTGAACCCAGAGTCGCGCACCGAGAAGGGCCTGCTAGACCGCGAATGGAGAGGTGCAGAAGGGCTTGCCGAAGATGTTCGCTATTACGGCAATTGGATGCGCGTTGAGGCAGAGAAGCGCATCGGCCACCTCTACCCGAAAGTCGAGATCACGACAGAGATGGCCGCCGAGCGGGTAGACCTGGCGCCGTTGGTGGGGCAGAAGCTAACCATCATCGCGTGGCTGTGGGCGCGCACGGTGAAGAGCCCGAATCCGGCGTTTCGTGACGTGGACGTGCCGCTTGCCTCGACTTTCATGCTGTCCAGCAAGGCTGGAAAGGAAGTCTGGGTCGATCCAGTGATCGAAGGCGGCGGCTATCACTTCGTCGTCAGAACGGGGAAGCCAACGGACGCTGAGGCGGCAAAGAACGGAACTAAGCTGGGACGCGGCGCGAACTTTCAATGTGTGATGTCGGGCGCACCCATCACGCCCGAATATATAAAGGCCGAAGGTCAGGCCGGGCGAATGGGGACCCGGCTTATGGGTGTCGTCGCGGAGGGCGCGCGTGCGCGCGTCTATCTACCCCCTCTTAAAGTCATGGAAAGCTTGGCGAGTGACGCTCGACCCGACTGGAAGCCGGAAACCGACTTGCCAAACGACCCACGGAATTTCTGGACGGTCCAGTATGGCTTGGCCACTTTCGGTGACCTGTTCACCCCCCGGCAGCTTGTGGCACTCACGACCTTTTCGGACGTTGTGCAGGAAGTCCGCACACGGGTCGTACACGACGCTTTGCAGGCGGGGCGTACAAATTCGCCAATGCCTCTTGAAGAAGGCGGCGTGGGCGCGACCGCATATGCCGACGCCGTGTCCGTGTATTTAGGATTTGCGATTAGTAAAGTTGCTAATATCGGCTCCGCCATCGCGTCCTGGATGAACGACCGTGGTGCATTTCGGGAAACGTTTGCACGTCAGGCAATTCCGATGGCCTGGGACTTCGCGGAGTCCAATCCCTTCGCCGATGCAGGCGGAAGCCTGAGCGCGGCCATTGACAAGGGTGCAATGTCTATCCGCGACCTACCCAGAAAAGGGTTCGGGGTTGCAAAGCAAGAGGACGCCCAATCTCAAACTGCCAGTGCAGCAAAGCTCGTGTCCACCGATCCGCCTTACTACGACAATATCGGCTATGCGGACCTGTCGGACTTCTTCTATGTTTGGTTGCGCAAAACACTGCGTGCCGTATTGCCCACCCTCTTCTCAACCCTGGCTGTTCCAAAGGCTGAGGAACTGGTTGCAAACCCATACCGCCATGGCAATAAAGAGGCGGCAGAGGCCTTTTTCCTGAAGGGCATGACTGCGGCCATGCACCGGCTTGCCGAGCAGACCCACTCCGGTTTTCCGGTCACCATCTATTATGCCTTCAAACAGTCGGAAACCGCGAGCGAAGTGGGAACAGCCAGCACTGGCTGGGAAACCTTCCTCGATGCCGTCATCCATGCGGGATTCGCCATAAGCGGCACTTGGCCGGTCCGAACCGAAGGCGCTGGCCGCATGATTGCGAGTGGCACTAACGCCTTGGCCTCATCTATTGTTCTGGTCTGTCGCCAGCGACCCGAAGATGCACCAACGGCAACACGCCGCGAGTTCCTGACCATACTCAAGGCCGAACTTCCCGCAGCCCTTGCGCACCTCCAACGTGGCAACATCGCGCCTGTAGACTTGGCTCAATCGGCCATCGGCCCCGGTATGGCGGTCTACACGCGCTATGCCAAGGTTGTAGACGCCGAGGGCAAGTCTGTGTCGGTCCGCGACGCCCTCGCTTTGATCAACGAGGTGCTGGATGAGGCTCTGGCTGAGCAGGAAGGCGACTTCGACGCCGACACTCGCTGGGCCTTGGTCTGGTTTGAGCAGGTCGGGTTCAACGAGGGCGCATACGGCGAGGCGGAAACTTTGTCGAAGGCCAAAAACATTACGATGTCCGGCCTCGTCCATGCTGGCATCCTTAGCTCCAAGAGCAACAAGGTGCGGCTGTTCCGTCCCGCAGAACTGCCCGCCAACTGGAACCCGGCCACTGATCCCCGCCTGTCCGTGTGGGAGATGCTCCATCACCTGATCCGTGTTCTGGAGGCCGACGGCGAGGCGACGGCGGCCCGGATCGTGGCGACGCTGGGCAACAAGGCGGAAGTAGCGCGCGAACTCGCCTACCGCCTCTACACACTCTGCGAGCGTAAAAAGCGCGCGGCGGAGGCCATGTCTTATAACGGCCTGGTTCAAAGCTGGCCGGAAATCCTACGCCTGTCGCGCGACATTCGACCCGACGTGCCCGCCCAGGGCATGCTGATCTGACCCGAACGGGAGCACCACCATGGCGATGACCAACCAGGAGCGCATCGGTAAGGCGCTCGACCTCTTGCGGGCCGGGCTGGGTCCGTTCGTGGAACGTGAGATCAGCAGCACAGTTAAGCGGAACGTCACCATTCCAGCACTGCCCGCCTTTGCCGAGGACCCCAACACCCGCAACCGCCCTATTCCCGAATGGGACGCTGCCGCCCTGCTGAAGCTGATGTGGGAAGCCTGGAACGAGGTGTTCCGGGCGACGCTCGGGCCGTCTGAACGCGGATTGGTCGGGGAGATTCGCGGCCACCGCAACAACTGGGCACACCAGAAGCCCTTCTCCAGCGACGACGCCGATCGGGCGCTCGATTCCATCACCCGGCTCCTGACTGCCATCTCCGCTCCCCAAGCGGACGAGGTGGGGCGGATGAAGATGGAACTGCGCCGCCTGATCTTCGACGAGCAGATGCGCAGCGAGAAGCGCAAGAGCGCGGGCACCGCCATAGAAAGCCAAGTCACCGGCAGCCTGAAGCCCTGGCGCGAAGTGGTGTCGCCGCACCGGGACGTCGCCAGCGGGCGCTACCAGCAGGCCGAGTTCGCCGCCGACTTGTGGCAGGTCCACCTCAATGAGGGATCGGACGAATACCGCAACCCGGCGGAGTTCTTCCGCCGCACCTTCCTGACCGAAAGCCTCAAGAGCCTGCTGAAAGGGGCGGTGCTCCGGCTGACCGAGGGTGGCGGCGATCCCGTCGTCCAGTTGCAGACCAATTTCGGCGGCGGCAAGACCCACTCTATGCTGGCGCTCTACCATCTGTTCTCCGGATTCCCGCCGGGCGATCTGCTGGGAGTGGACGCCATCCTGCTGGATGCGGAGGTAAAGCGCCTGCCCGACTCAGTGAAGCGCGTAGTGCTGGTCGGCAACAAGATCTCCCCCGGCAACCCGAGTCTGAAGCCCGACGGCACGGTAGTCCGCACCCTTTGGGGTGAACTGGCCTGGCAGCTTGGCGGCGCCAAGGCGTTCGAGCGTGTTCGCGCCGACGACGAGCGGGCAACCAGCCCCGGCGACACACTACGCGAACTGATGAACGAGTACGGCCCCTGCCTGATCCTGATCGACGAGTGGGTGGCCTATGCACGGCAGCTTCACGATGATCCTGACCTGCCCGGTGGTAGCTTCGAAACCCACTTCAGCTTCGCCCAAGCCCTCACCGAGTCAGCCAAGCTGGCGAAGCACTGCCTGCTGGTGATCAGCCTTCCGGCATCGGATACCGCTATCTCGCCGCATGCCGTTGGCGATGATGAGGAGGTGGGCGGCGAGCGCGGACGGGCAGCCTTGGGTCGGCTGCGCAACGTCATCGGACGCGTGGAGTCCTCGTGGGCGCCCGCTAGCACGGAGGAGGGCTTCGAGATTGTCCGGCGGCGCCTGTTCGAGCCGCTGATTGACAAGACGCAGTTCGTGTCACGGGACACGGTGGCGCGGTCCTTCCATGATCTCTATCGGACCCAGCACCAAGAGTTCCCGCCGGAATGCCGTGACTCCGAATATGAGAACCGCCTCAAGGCTGCCTACCCGATCCACCCCGAGGTGTTCGACCGGCTGTACACCGACTGGTCCACCCAGCCGAAGTTTCAGCGGACGCGCGGCGTTCTTCGCCTGATGGCCGCCGTAATCCACAGCCTGTGGGAGAAGGGCGACCGCAACCCGATGATCATGCCGGGCAACCTGCCCATTGACGACCCGCGCGTCCGGGACGAACTGACGCGTTACCTGTCCGACACATGGAAGCCGATCATCGAGAAGGATGTGGACGGCCCCACCGCCCTGCCGCTTCGGATCGACGGCGATGTGCCGAACCTCGGCAAGTTCGCCGCCACCCGTCGGGTCGCGCGCACCGTCTATCTGGGATCGGCGCCTACCTCGACGGCGGCCAACCGTGGCGTGGAAGATCGGCGCATCAAACTCGGCTGCGTTATGCCCGGCGAGTCCCCGTCCCTGTTTGGCGACGCGCTCCGGCGGCTCAGCACCGCCGCGACGTACCTCTACCAGGACGGGGTACGCTACTGGTATTCGACCCAACCGACCGTCACCAAAATGGCGGAGGATCGGGCGGAGCAGTTGAAAAGGAATCCCGATCCGGTCATCGCCGAGATCGAGAAGCGGCTGCGCAATGACCTTCGCGCCACCAGTGACTTTCGCCGCGTCCATCCCTTTCCTCAGTCCGGCGCTGATGTCCCCGACGACACCGATGCCCGGTTGGTCGTTCTCGGAACCGAATATCCCTACAGCAAGGAAGCCGGAAACAAGGCCGAGGCAGCGGCGAAGGCGATCCTGGAATCCCGCGGGAACTCCCCCAGGCTGTTCCGCAACACCCTGGTCTTCCTGGCGGTCGATCAGGCGCGGCTGCAAGACCTCGACGAGGCAGTGCGGCGGTACATCGCCTGGGACTCCATCCTGAGTGAGAAGGTCGAACTGAACCTAGACCCTCATCAGGTCCGACAGGCCGAGACTCAGTTGAGGGCGGCGGATACGACTGTGGTGGCGCGCCTGCCGGAGGCCTACCAATGGCTGCTGGTCCCTGTGCAGGCTTCGCCGCAAGTGGCGATCACCTGGGAGTCCCACCGCCTGTCTGGTCAGGAACCACTTGCCGCGCGCGCGTCGAAGAAGCTGCGGAACGAGGAACTGCTGTTCCCGTCGCTGGCCGGAACACGCCTGCGCATGGAGTTGGACAAGATTCCCTTGTGGCGTGGCGATCACGTCGCCCTTCGTCAACTGGCCGAGGATTTCGCTCAATACATATATCTGCCACGCCTCCGGGACTCGTCGGTTCTGACCGCCGCCGTGCAGAACGGCGTAGAACTGCTGCTCTGGAAGCAAGAGTCCTTCGCCTATGCCGACAGCTACGACGAGATCGGCAAGCGGTATCGCGCTCTTCGTTGTGGAAAGCAGCTTTCCATGGCGTCCGACAGCCTGGAAGGCGTTGTGGTCAAGCCGGACATCGCAGACGCGCAACAACTCGCCGAAGCCGCTGCGGCTGCGGCTGCCCAGCTAGTCACTGCGGGCGGTCAGTCGGAAGGCCCTTCAACGGGCGGTGCAATGCCCATCGTCATCACCGGTGGCACATCCACGGTCACAGCGCAGACACCCGTTCTGCGCCGCTTCCATGCCACGGTTGCACTCAACGCCATGCGTGTGGGACGTGATGCAGGTGAAATCGCGAACGAGGTCATCTCACACCTAGTCGCGGTCGTCGGCGCTGAGGTTAACGTGACGCTGGAGATCGAGGCGGTTCTGCCGTCTGGCGCGAGCGATCACCTGGTTCGGACCGTGACAGAAAACTGTCGAACGCTGAAGTTCACCAGCCAAGGTTTCGAGGAAGAGTAAACGTGCGCAGGCCCCGCCGTCTGACCCGGAGGCGGCGGGGCAGGTATCGACCTTGAAGGAGTTCCATGTACGGTTCTTGTCCTTGAGGGCCATTCAGTGGGTCAGCGTCCGTCCAGGTTCCCACGTCCCGATCTGAGAAGGGCGGCGGGAGATGTTAATGCCCCACCCTGGATGACAGAGCTTGATCGATAGAAGGCCGAGCGCCCGGACGCTGGGTTCGGCATCGTAAGGGCGGCCTTTGTGGTGTTCCCGCGAGGGGCGCTCACGATGCCTGGCGCCTCTCAATCACGCGTAGCCTCGCGGCATCTGCGTACGTGTGAACCGCTACAAGATCAAGGATATGCAACGGATAAGACCTTGCGCGTTTTGAAGCGCGAAAATGTACTTTCGAAACGACGCTAACAAGATCCCCGTTATCGAAACGGTTCGCACAAATTCCGCGTGCGCCAAGAATGATTAGACCATCCAAGTACGCACAAAATTCCGGCACTCCGCCTAGTGAGACTGTGGTCACCAGCAGATCATGCTCCGTCCTAGCCAAAGCAAGAACATCATCGTTCCGGTTCATTGGGCAAGCTACTCCCAAAACACAATGCGGCAGCCGTACATCGTCGAACGTTGCATCTGTTAGCGTCTGCCGACTCTTGCTTCCGCGACCTCTGATTGCCATTTTGTGGAGTCTATCTACATGGTAGACTTTGCTATCATTCACAAACACGATACCTTCCTTTCAGTGAAAAACGTTGTCTGCTGTCATTCGAAGATACGACTTGGCATGGACTTCTATGTAGTCCGCTTGTTCGAGGGGGTTGTTTCTTTGGGTCCGGGCCAACTCACATCTTACTACTTAGATACGCACCGAATCATCTACATCAAGCAGAAGACCGTGCTCATCGAGAATATTCTTTATTTCTTCTTCAAGAAAAAATTTCAATCCCACTGAACACGTTATAATCATCGCCCATGGGCATCTAGGTGGCGGCTAGGTGGCAGCAAGATGATTCCCGAAGGACGGCTTAAGCCGGGCTCTTGCACGTCGTAATCATGGGAACCAGCGATCACCTGGGCCTCCACCGTCTGCAAACTCAGCTTACCGCTGGGAACGGCAAGCTGATCACGTCCGGTCTGGAATCGAACTCGGCAGCGATAGAGGCGCTGCACGTTCGCCTTCGACTTCCTTAAGGCAAACGTGCAGCGGATGAGCGGTTCGGCCAAGGCCGGGGGATCATAAATTACCACCTCCATGTGGTGGAGATGCACACCACGGGCGCGCCCAGGGCCAGCACGCTCGCCAGTTTCATCGCCTTCGCGTCGGGCATCGTCCAAAAGCCGCTGCAAAGTCAGATCGTGGTGCTCAGCGACATAAGCCTGGGCGGCAGCGTCATTCCGGTAGAGAGCCTGGCCGAGTGCCTACAGGTCGCTTTCGACGCCGGGGCCATGCACATCCTGGTTCCCATGTCGAGCGCCGCCGACGTCGCCACCATTCCGGCGGAACTCTTCACGAACTTACGGACGTCTTTTTTAGCGATCCCGTGGACGCGGTGTTCAAGGCGCTTGGCGTGGACTGATGCAGGTGACACAGACGGACCTAACGGACCCGCCGAGCACCTTAGGTCAGGCACTCATTTACCTGGCTCATCACCGAAGGCCCGTCTGCGTCGCACGGCTAAGCTGCCAAGCGCTCATCGTCGTTGATGCTTTGGACCAAGACCGAAGGATTGGCCTTCACATACAAGCGCAACCCACCCAGAGACCGCCCAAAAAGGTGCAATTGAGTGTCCTCAGGGAACAGGACCATTGGACCAGAAAAGCTTGAATGAGGATGCACCGCAGAAGCAACTTCGGAAATATTAGAGTCTAGAACGAGCACCCCGCCTGTTTCAGGCTGTGTCACTTTGGCTGTTACCGCGACCATGTTCGTTACATCATGACATGGCAACCCCTGTCGGTTTTCCGAGGTCAATCCAACACGAAGCACCTCGCTCCAGTACTTTTTGGTCGTCCGCAGCCCGATACCACTGCGTTCCGCCACCAGAGCTTGAGTACACCGTCCTTGCTCCTCATAGATTGACCGGTACGTGGAGATGAGTCGGTCTCGGGTTCGCCCTCGGCGCATCTGACATACGTGCGCTTGGCCGAGTCGTTGTCGCTCCACAAGAGGGAGTGCCGAATCCAGGTTCATGACGCCACGGTACCGTCCGTCCCACCTCTCCCAGACGTACTTTCCCACACTTCGCACAACAGACCGCACTTCGCTGAAGGGGAGCGCAGTAGGGAACCCTCTGTTGACCTCAAGCGCCTCATTCAGAAGAGTCGCCTCAAAATCGCTCCTCGTGTCGAAAGCGTGGCGGTTTCGCCGTGCCCACTCCCCCAAAGCTTCAAAGAGTCTGGTATTTCGGCCATTGCCTTCGGTTGGCCGGGCCGCGTAGGTAAGGTCTAGATTTTCAGCGAACTCCCACAGATCATAGGGCCTCTCCCGAAACGAAAACACTTCGTGGCAAGCATGGAAAGGATTCTTAACCATGAAACCAGTAAAGCTACGATCAGCGCCGATTCTGTGCAAATTGTTGGCGAGACCGGACTGCGCCGACTTCATGAAACGTACCGGCTTCGGCTGAGGTTTGTTGGGGTCCTCCCATACTGGTCTTGCCAACTCGTACATCCAATGAGCTTTTCCTGTCTGGGTATTCATAACCACCAAATTCGGCGGTAATACGAAGTCCATCGCCTCCAGGATCGTGAGGTTGGGCACGCCTTCAGAGCACGGGTAGGGCCGATCAATGTCCACACACAGATAGTGAATCCAGCGCGGCCCATTCGGCTGTATCCGCTCAAAATTAATCGCCTCCCGCTTCGGGCGCTTGCAAGGGGAAGCGTCTCCTTTGTTATCACACCACGGCATTGCGAATAGTTTTTTATTGAACCGCTCCACAACCGGCCTGATTTCTGGGCACCGGGTTCTAAAAGGCGGGCAGGCATCAGCTTTTTTACGCATGAACAACACTCGTCAGATCCAAGGGGAACCATCCCCCTACTAGCAGCGCAAAGCCTGGTGCCGCTCCTCCTTTGAGGATACGAAACACTCACAGGCCACATCCCACTTCAGCGTGAAGCACATCACGATTCCAGAGGTTACACCTTAGGTATGCACAAGCACTATGAACCAGTAGAACATTTTTACCTTGACATAATGCGAATTAACCCTATGAGCAGGCATCATCTTCACGTCCATATTCTTCGTGACGAAGAAAAATCCCTCTGGTTCGGAATATCTAATGCTCACCTGTTTTGCCTCAAGTCGGTCTGCTATTTTTAGAATGGCGATCTGATGTATGTTCTGCATCATACGAGTGGAGGGATTATAGAACGCCAATAGTCCTGTTCCCTGAGGACACTCAATTGCACCTGCGGAATGCCTCCTGCATCCAGATGCGAACGTTCCCTATAGCAGGAAGGTGGCATTGAAGCAGGCCCTCGGCTACCGCTTGCACTATTTGGCAACCGTAAACGTCGGACAACGGCGTTGCGGTGATCACGCGGGTTTCGTGAGCTTGGCGCGACCTGCCGAGGAAATGGACCGCTTATGCGCGTCATAGCTGTCCAGCAACACTTCGTTCAGTGCGGGACCAGCAGGAGCGGATCTCAGCTATCAGGATGTGCTCGTCTCGGCGGGATGCCAGTCCAGTACGTCATTGGGGCGGTCGATCACCAAGTTGCGCAACGGGTAGGGCTAGATCTTGTGCTGCGGGTGGGGCACCGTCATGCGCTGCCGTTGGTAGACTGCCGCCAAGCCCATCTTAGTCACCAGCCGCCGCACCCGCTTGCGCCCGACTTCGTAGCCTTGGCGGCGCAGGTGGCGGGCCATCTGGCGCGAGCCATACCATGGCGATCGATACCAACTCGCACTGCCGGACCATTGAGAGCCGAGGATGCGCGGGTTCGATCATCTCCCGCCTCCGACCAACGCTCATCGACCGGAGGCCTTGCGTAAAAATTTGCGTTCCACCACGAGCTGGCCGAACTTGGCGTGCAGGGTATCGACCTCTATAGCGCGACATTGACGGTGAGGTGCGCGCGTCAATGAGGATGAGGTGACGGTCGCGCTTGGTGTCGCTCATGGTGCTC